>NZ_DBMACV010000050.1:0-25628 GCF_057861905.1 Phocaeicola sp.
TTGTTGTTAATTTGTAATTAATTGTTTGTTAGACTTAAATATACAAAATAATTCGGTGATTACCAACTTTTAAAGATACTTTCTTATCCCGAACTCACGTCTTGATAAAAGAGAACATTTCGCGGCTGAACGAGCTGAGTAATATTACGCAGGCTTTCTACGATAACGGCATGGCGATGGAAGTCGATGTGAAACGGGTGAACATCAATCTGGAAAACCTGCGGGTACAGTACGATAATGCACAGTCTATGCTGACTCAGCAGCTCAATCTGTTGAAGTATGTAATGGATTATCCTGCCGACAAGGAAATAGCTTTGACTCCGGTCAATACGGAAAATATCACTTCTGTGTCGCTTACCGGACTGGATAACAACCAGTACGAGCTGCAACTCTTGCAGTCGAAACAGAAACTGGCAGAGCAGCAGCGCAAGATGATCGGTCAGGGATATATTCCTTCGTTGAGTCTGACCGGAAGCTGGATGTATTCCGCTTATACCGATAAAGCCAAAAACTGGTTCCATTCCGGACCGTCTAATCACTGGTATCAGTCGAGTGGTATCGGATTGACGCTTCGTATTCCTATTTTCGACGGACTGGAGAAGCGGGCGAAGATGAGAAAGGCAAAGATTGAAGTCGAGAATACTCGTCTGTCGTACGAAAATGCACTCAAGAATATGCAGACGCAATATCTGAATGCTACGAACGAGTTGATGAACAGTCAGCGTAATTTCAAGAAACAGAAAGACAACTATCTGCTGGCAGAGGATGTGTATCAGGTGACAACCGACCGTTATCGCGAGGGTATTGCCTCCATGACGGAAGTCCTGCAAGACGAGATGCGGATGAGCGAAGCCCAGAACAATTACATCAACGCACATTATAACTATCAGGTCACCAACCTGACTCTGCTCAAACTTACCGGACAGTTGGAAACGCTGTTCAACGGAAATTCTGTTCATTAATCAATCTTTTAAAATTGTCAGCATTATGAAAACCAATAATAATACACTTCAAGAAAAAGCTCTGAAACTGAAAAAACAACGTCGTAACCGAATCATTGCCAGCTTGCTGGGAATAGTCATCCTGATAGGAGGGTTGATAGAAGTTGCCTTTCTTTTCCTCGACTATAAACATACCGAAACCAGCAACGACGCACAGGTGGAGCAATATATTTCACCGGTCAACCTGCGTGCTTCGGGCTATATCAAGAAAATTTATTTTACCGAACATCAGTCGGTCAAGAAGGGAGATACCTTGCTGGTACTCGACGACCGTGAATACCGCATCCGGGTGATGGAAGCTGAAGCTGCCTTGAAGGATGCGATGGCAGGTGCTACGGTAGTAGATGCTACCTTGCAGACGACACAGAATTCCGCTTCTGTCTATGAGGCTTCCATTGCCGAAATCGAGATTCGTCTGGCTAAGCTGGAGAAAGACCGCCAGCGTTATGAGAACTTGCTGAAACGGAATGCGGCAACTCCCATCCAGTTGGAACAGATTGAAACGGAATACGAGGCTACACGCAAGAAACTGGAGGCTACGAAACGCCAGCAGCGTGCTGCCATGTCGGGCATCAAGGAAGTATCCAACCGCCGGGAAAGTACCGAAGCTGCCATTCAGCGGGCTACGGCGGCTCTCGAAATGGCACGGCTTAACCTGTCGTATACGGTAGTGGTGGCTCCTTGCGACGAAAACTGGGGCGTCGTGCGCTGGAGGAAGGACAGTATATCGGTGCCGGACAGAGCATTACGTATATTCTTCCCGATACACAGAAATGGATTATTGCCAATTACAAGGAAACTCAGGTGGAGAATCTTGCTTTAGGACAGGAAGTGCGTATCACGGTCGATGCTATCAGTGATAAGGAGTTTACCGGAAAGATTACGGCTATCTCCGGAGCAACCGGTTCGAAATACTCGCTGGTACCTACTGATAATTCTGCAGGAAACTTTGTCAAGATTCAGCAGCGCATACCGGTACGTATCGATTTTACCAATCTTTCTAAGGAGGACAACGAACGTCTGGCTGCCGGAATGATGGTGGTGGTGAGCGCTAAGCAGTAAGAGTTAGTTAAGTTATTTTTCAGTTTCTAAAAAAATTGGGTTATGCCTTCATGTCCGAAAAATTATCCGTTTTATAACTGGGTTCCCAAGCCCTTGGGCATTCTTATTCTGTTGCTGCTGTTTATCCCTATTCTTACGGCAAGCGGAGTCTATACGGCAAACAGCGGGGAAATGCTGAGCGGGCTGGGCATTCAGTCGGAACATATTCAGTTTGTCAGTTTCCTTACTTCCGTAGGTATGGCAGCCTTTTCTCCATTCTTTTACGAGCTGGTTTGCATCCGCCGCGAAAAGATGATGTGTATCGTAGGATTCTCGCTGCTGTACCTGCTGAGCTACGTGTGTGCCAAGACCGACAGCATTTATCTGCTGGCTGTATGCAGTGTTGTCATGGGATTTCTGCGCATGGTACTGATGATGGTCAATCTGTTTACGCTCATTAAGTATGCGTTTAAGATGGAAGCCACCCGCAACATTACTCCGGGCAATGAGCCTGTAGATGGTGAAGGATGGGATAGGCTCGACCGCGAGAAGGGAACCAGCATGCCTACCATTTACTTGTTTTTTATGATACTGGGACAGATTGGTACATCGCTTACCGCATGGCTGGCTTACGAATACGAATGGCAGTACGTGTATTATTTCATGATGGGATCGCTGTTGCTTTCTATTTTGGTGGTATTCATTACGATGCCTTACCATAATTATGGCGGAAAGCGTTTTCCTGTCAGCTTCCGCAAGTTCGGCAGTGTCGTGATGTTCTGCATCATGTGCTCGGCTGTGGTCTATGTACTGGTTTATGGAAAGGTACTCGACTGGTACGATTCTCCGTCCATCTGCTGGGCTACTGCTGTGGCTGTGGTGTTTGCCGTACTGTTTGTTTACATGGAGCGTCAGCACAATTCACCTTATTTCCTGATGGATATCTTCAAGTTGCGTTCCATTCGTATCGGCATCCTGCTTTTCCTGCTGCTGATGATTTTCAATTCCAGCGCCATGTTTGTAAATGTGTTTACAGGAGTGGGCATGAAGATAGACAACTGGCAGAATGCGTCGCTGAACAACTGGAGCATTGCCGGTTATTTTATTGGATGTATCATTGCCATTGCTCTGGGTACGAAGGGGGTTCACCTGAAATATCTTTTCTCGCTGGGCTTTGTACTGATCGGACTTTCTGCTCTGTTCATGTATTTTGAAGTGCAGACAGACGGCTTATACGAGCGGATGAAATATCCTGTCATTATCCGTGCTACCGGAATGATGCTGCTTTATTCGCTGACGGCTGTGTATGCCAACCAGCGGATGCCTTATAAATATCTTTCGACTTGGATTTGCATCATGCTGACTGTACGTATGGTGCTGGGCCCCAGAGCGGGAACGGCTATCTATACCAATGTGATGCAGCAGCGTCAGCAACATTACGTGACCCGCTTTGCTCACGATATGGACGCGATGAATCCGGAGGTTGCCGCTTCGTACAACCAGACGGTTCAGGGGATGATGTATCAGGGAAAAAGTGAAAGGGAAGCGCAGCACATGGCGGCTCTTTCGGCTAAAGGGCGTGTGCAGGTGCAGGCTACACTTTCTGCCGTGAAGGAGATGGCGGGCTGGACTTTCTACGGCTGCATGGCTTGTGCCGTGCTTATGGTAGTGATGCCGTGGAGAAAAAGAAAGTTGGATTTACAACCGGAAAAAACTTATACACTCGTTCATTAATTTGCTTTATACATCACGTGGGGGCATATTTCATTTCTTAATCTGTCTTTCGGTGGAAAAACACCAGTGAAACATTTTGCTCTCCGTGATGTATTTTTTATTCTCCCGTTTCTCCGGTGAAAAGAAAAGGCTTACCTTAGCGGTAGCGTTTAACAAATTATTTTTACGGCAATGGAAACAAGGGAGCAGGAGGATATTTTAAAGCGTTTCGAACGGGATTTGACCGGGGGAAAGGATATTTGTTGCCTGGAAGGGAAGATTACTTCTTTTCCTTCGGTGTTACAAAAGCCTTTCCGGATGAATTATGTGGGACTGATTGTCTGCCGGAAGGGGAGCTTTGGCTTCGATGTGGACAAGAAGCATTTTACGGCACGGACGGGCGAAACGGTGTTTCTGTCCGAAGGAAATGATTTCTGCGTAGGGGAGGTGTCGGAAGATTTATGTGTGAGCATGCTGTTTTACCGGGTAGACCCTATCCGTGAGATATTGGGCAGTTCGGTTGTGGCCATGTACTTGTATACCACCCTGACTCCCGAACATTGTTATGTGTGGACTTCCGGCGAGGAGGAGGATCTGGCACATTATATTTCGTTGCTGGGAAGGCATCGGAGGGGAGCACAGAATCCGTTCGATAACCATGAGTGCAAATTGCTGTTGCTGGCACTGACTTACCGCCTGTGTTCCATTTACAGCCGGCGGATGATGGAAGAGAAAAATGTGGCAGGACATAAGATTGATACGTTTATCAAGCTCATCCGACTGATAGAAAAATATTACATGCAGGAGAGGGGAGTGGCGTTTTATGCCGACAAGTTGTGTCTTTCGCCCAAATATCTTTCGGCGTTGTCGAAATCGGTCTGTGGATATACGGTGCAGGAACTGGTCTTCAGGGCGATTATCCGGAAGAGTATCTTCTGGCTGAAGAATACGAACAAGAGCGTGCAGGAGATTTCCGATGAACTGAATTTTCCGAATGCTTCGTTTTTCGGTACGTTTTTCAAGAAACAGACGGGACTTGCTCCTTCGTACTACCGGCTTTCGGATGAGGAATAAAGGTGACTTTCCGGTTGGTGTTCCGAAACTCTTTATATGTAGGGTACAGATCGTGTCATGGAGGCTGGTAAAATACGTTAGGACTGTGTCTGGATATGCCCAAAGGAGGGAATGCAAACGTCGCCATGAGTTTGGTAAAACGTGGGCGGAAACCGAATGAAACGTGGGCGAAAGTTCCGGAAAACGTCTCGACGTTTTTTTAGAATTTGTACAAATCATTTTTGTTTTTGTACAAAAAATAAAGGCAAGTTGCCCGTGTCTTTTCCGTCGTGTGCGGAGAGGTACGGGCAACTTGCCTGTCGTTTGTGGCCGGCTGAGCGTTTTATTCGTGATTCAGTGCGGCAAGAAAGCTGGCAGCTTTTTCCAGCGTTTCCGGCTTTCCGATGTCGATCAGGTGAATCTGTTCGGTCAGGCATCCGCCGATACGGGCTTCTCCGCAGGTCTGCAAATAGAAGTCCATGATCGGAAATTTGCCTTTCCAGCGTTCGTCCATGTATCGGAAAAGGGAAGGTGAAATCACATGTATGCCGCTGAACGCGTATTCCTGATACAGGGTAGCATCGTATACAAAGCCTTCGGGTTTGGTCTGTCCGGTATCTTTATTGATCCATCCTCGCAGGCGTGCCTGTCCGTCGAACAGCAGGTAGCGGGCGGTGACGCGCTTGCTTGCCAGCAGTGTCGCATCGTTTCTGCTGTGCAGATGGTATTCGTACAGAGCTTTCAGGTCGGTATCGGAGAGAATATCGACGTTGTGTACCAGGAACGGTTCATTGCCCTGAAAGAACGGTTCCGCCTTTTTGATGCCTCCTCCCGTATCGAGCAGCAGGTCGCGTTCGTCGCTGATGTGAATGGTCAGTCCGAAGTTCTGGTTGGCTTTCAGAAAGTCGATGATCTGTTCTCCGAAATGATGTATATTGATGACCAGCTCGTTGAATCCCGCCTTTTTCAGTTTCAGGATGACATGCTCCAGCATCGGTCGTCCGGCAACGGGCACCAGCGCTTTCGGTTGATGGTCGGTCAGCGGTTTCAGGCGAGTTCCCAGTCCCGCTGCAAATATCATAGCTTTCATAGGCTTATCGGGCTTCTAAAGTTTGTTCAATATGTTGTTCACGGTGTATCAGTTGGATGCGTACACCGAATTTCTCGTTCAGGTGACGTGCCACATGTTCTGCTGAATATACGGAGCGGTGCTGTCCTCCGGTACAGCCGAAACAGATGGAAAGGTTGGTGAATCCTCTTTCCAGAAAGCGCTGTACATGAGCATCGACAAGTGCGTCCACGTGTTCCAGAAAACGAAGAATCTCGCCGTCCTGTTCCAAGAAGTCGATAACCGGCTTGTCGCGTCCGGTCAGTTGCTTGTACTGTTCGTATTTCCCCGGATTATGCACGGCGCGGCAGTCGAACACATACCCGCCTCCGTTTCCCGACGGGTCTTCGGGAATTCCTTTCTTATACGAAAAACTCATCACGCGTACGGTGAGTTTCCGTCTGTTGCGTACGCTGGCAAACTGAGGAAGTTCGGTCAGCTTGCGTAGCACAAGGCACAGATAAGGATATTCGGGAAAATCAGTTTCCAGTAGTTGTCGGAGATTCTCGATGGCATAGGGCACGCTTTGTATGAAATGTGCCTTCTTCTCAAAGTATCCGCGGAAGCCGTAGGCACCTAAAACCTGCAAGGTGCGGAACAATACAAAGTGGCGGAGGGTGGCGAGGAACTGCTCTTTCCCGATGGCGTGGTAAGGCTGAAGTGCATCAAGATACTCGTCTATCAGCTCCTGCCGCAGCGAATCGGGATAATTTGCCTTAGCCTGCCACAGGAACGAGGCTACATCGTAATAGAAAGGTCCCTTGCGTCCTCCCTGAAAATCGATGAAGTACGGTTTCCCTTCGCGTAGCATGACATTCCGGCTCTGGAAGTCGCGGTACATGAATACCTGCGGCTGTATCTGTAGCAGTGCGTCTGCCAGGTGTTCGAAGTCGTCTTCCAGCAGATTTTCCTGAAACTCCAGTCCGGTGGTCTTGAGGAAACAATACTTGAAATAATTCAGGTCCCACAAAATGCTGCGGCGGTTGAATTCCGCCAGTGGGTAGCAATAGCTGAAATCCATGTCCTGGCTTCCCTCGAACTGTATCGATGGTAGAAGGCGGATGGTCTGTTTCAACATCACTTTTTCTTCGGGACTGAAGCAGCCGCTTTCGCGGCCTTTCTGGATAAACTGGAACAAGGAAGTATCTCCCAAGTCGTCTTGCAAGTAAGCCGACTGGTCGGCTGCCTGGGCAAGCACACGGGGAACGGGCAGACCTTTCTGTGAGAAATGTCCTGCCATGTAGATAAACGCACGATTCTCTTCTGCAGAAGTGCCATATACCCCGATGAGGCTTTCTTTTCCTTTCAGGCGGAAGTACTGGCGGTTTGAGCCAGCTCCCGGCAGTGGTTCGATGCTTGCCGGAGCTTCTCCCGTATATGATTGATAAAGTTGTGCAAGTAATTCGGTATTCATGTTATCTGTTGTTACGTAAATAAACAATACAGGGACAAAGATAGATATAAAAAGCCGAAAGAAAGAAGTGGATAAAAAGAAAAAGGTCTGAACAGAAACTGCTCAGACCTTGGTAGCCCGTGGGGGAATCGAACCCCCCTTTCAAGAATGAAAATCTTGCGTCCTAACCGATAGACGAACGGGCCATCCTTTACATCGGATTAACCGTATGTTATTGTTTTGGTAGCCCGTGGGGGAATCGAACCCCCCTTTCAAGAATGAAAATCTTGCGTCCTAACCGATAGACGAACGGGCCATCCTTTGTTTGTGTTGAGGTGTTTCTCAATCACGGGTGCAAAGGTACGCATTATTTTTGAATCTGCAAGTGTTTTGTGAGAAAAAATGCAGAAAAAGGCATATTTTTTTTTCATTTTTCCTCTTCGCATGAGGGGGAAAAGTGGAAAACTGCTTTGTGCAGGTGACGTTTTAGGAATTACAGGTCTTCCGGGTCGGTTGTATCTTCCAGTCTGTTTTCCCAAAGATATTTCTGTGTTTCTTTTACGGCAACTCCCGATAAGAAGATGAGTGAAATCAGGTTTGGTACTGCCATCAGTGCGTTTACGCTGTCGGCAATGTTCCATACTGCTTGTAGGTTCATGGTGGAGCCAAAGTAAATGGTGGAGATCCATATTACACGGTATACCCGCAGGAGTTTTTTCCCTCCTAAGTATTCGATGGCTTTTCCCGAATAATATCCCCAGCCTAAAATCGTAGAAAAGGCAAAGGTCAGGATTCCGATTGCCAGAATGCTGGTGCCTACATAGGGAATTTTACCGAAGGCTGCTTTGGTCAGTGCACCGCCCTGCGTGTAATCGATGTCGGGGAATGCGAGTACGCTGGTAACCAGTACCAGTCCTGTGAGTGCACAAATGATGACGGTGTCCCAGAATGTTCCGGTAGAAGAAACCAGTGCCTGACGTACGGGGTTACGGGTTTGTGCTGCCGCTGCCACGATGGGAGCCGAACCAAGTCCGGACTCGTTGGAGAAAAGTCCGCGGGCAATACCGTAACGTGCCGCAAGCATAACGCTTGTTCCTAAAAATCCTCCACCTGCCGCATGGGGTGTAAATGCTGAACTGATAATGAGCTTGAATGCTTCTCCCAGATAGGCGTGGTTTAAGATCAGAATGTAAATACATCCTCCTATGTAGAGAATGGCCATGAGAGGTACCAGTGTCATGCATACGCGGGCAATGCCTTTTACTCCGAAAAAGATAACCAGTGCGATACCCAGTGCAACCACTATTCCGGTAAGATGTGCGCTTACTCCATAAGTTTCCTGCATCAGTAGAGCTATGGAATTGGCTTGTACCGTGCTTCCGATACCGAATGCTGCCATGGCTGTAAAGATACAGAATAAAATCCCCAGCCATTTTTGCTTGAGTCCTCGCTCCAGTGCATACATCGGACCACCGAGCATTTCTCCGCTGGCAGTTTTTACACGATACTTGATGGCGAGCAGCCCTTCGGCATATTTGGTGGCAATGCCGAAAACTCCGGTCAGCCAGCACCAGAATACGGCACCGGGACCTCCGAATGCTACGGCAGTGGCTACACCGATGATGTTTCCCGTTCCGATAGTTGCTGCCAGTGAAGTGGCAAGTGCACCGAACTGACTGACGTCACCTTCAGAGTCGGGGTCTTTTTTAAAGGAAAGTCGTATAGCTGTAAATATTTTGCGTTGTGGAAACTTTAAACGTATTGTCAGAAAGATATGTGTTCCCAGCAGTAATATGATCATCGGCCATCCCTAGAGAAAGGAGCTGACCGATGCTGTTATCTGTTCAAATAATTCCATGTACGTAGTAAGTCGTTATCGTTAGGGTTGCATTGTCTCTACCTCATCCAGACTTTTTTCTATTTCCTGATCTGTCAGTGTGTAGTTGGTCAGGTTGCCCGACAGGTATTGGTCGTATGCACTCATGTCTATCAGGCCGTGTCCGGACAGGTTGAAGAGGATGACCTTTTCTTCTCCCGTTTCCTTGCATTTGTTGGCTTCCTGTATCGTCGCCGCAATGGCGTGACAGGATTCAGGAGCCGGGATGATGCCTTCGGCACGCGCGAACAGACATCCTGCCTTGAATGTATCCAATTGCTGTATGTCGACAGCCTCCATCAGATGGTCTTTCATCAGTTGTGAAACGATGACTCCTGCCCCGTGATAGCGCAATCCGCCGGCATGGATGTTGGCTGGCGTAAAATTGTGTCCTAAAGTGAACATCGGAAGGAGAGGAGTATATCCGGCTTCATCACCGAAGTCGTATTCAAACTTTCCTCTTGTCAGCTTCGGACAAGAAGCAGGTTCAGCGGCTATGTAACGGGTCTTTTTGCCTTCCAGGATAGTATGGCGCATAAACGGGAAACTGATTCCTCCGAAGTTTGAACCTCCACCGAAGCATCCGATGATGATATCAGGATATTCTCCTGTCATTTTCATCTGTTTTTCGGCTTCCAGTCCGATAATGGTCTGATGAAGTGTTACGTGACTCAGTACAGATCCCAGTGTATATTTACAGTTCGGGGTAGTACGAGCCAGTTCGATTGCCTCAGAAATGGCAGTACCCAGTGAGCCCTGATGATTCGGATACTTGGTCAATATATTTTTCCCGGCGCGTGTAGACATGGAAGGCGAAGGAGTTACCTGTGCTCCGAACGTTTGCATGATGCTGCGTCGGTAAGGCTTTTGTTCGTAGCTGATTTTAACCTGATAAACGGCTGCCTCCAGTCCGAAGACCTTTGCCGCATATGCGAGAGCAGCTCCCCATTGTCCGGCTCCGGTTTCTGTCGTAATGTTGGTTACTCCCTCCTTCTTGCAGTAGTAAGCCTGCGCCAGTGCCGAGTTCAGTTTATGCGAACCAATGGGGCTGACGCTTTCGTTCTTGAAATAAATGTGTGCCGGAGTGCCCAAGGCTTTTTCCAGACCATAGGCACGGACCAGTGGTGTGCTTCGGTAATACTTGTACATTTCGCGTACTTCTTCAGGAATTTCAATCCATGTATCCGTCTGGTTGAGTTCCTGATGGCACAGTTCTTTGGCAAAAATCGGGTACAAGTCTTCTGGTTTAAGCGGTTCGTGAGTAGCTGGATTCAGCGGCGGCATGGGTTTGTTCTTCATGTCTGCCTGAATATTGTACCAGTATCTTGGAATTTCATCTTCTGGTAAAATGAATCTTTTCTGTTTATTGCTCATAATTGTTTCCTTTTTTGATTGATTTTCCAAAAATAGATAAAACAATGTAATATTGCAATCATTTTTGCTTTTTATTTGTTATTTTGATGTTTTTATCGCGAAAAAGTGTGCATGACGTTTGTGCGGTCATTGTTTGTCTATACATTGTTTTTAATAAGTCAGGAATAATGTTATGCTTTTGGTAGGAATACCGATAATTATAGATACTTTTGTGTATAAACTGTCTTTGACATAAAAACTATTGAATATGGATTCTTGGGAAAGACTTTTACTTTATCGGAAGAAATTGATCCTGCCTCGTATCTATCAGGGCATGAACTGGCTGATGTGGATTACGTATTTTTGTGCCGTTTTGTTTCTGGCCACTCTGGTATACGAGCATGGGTTTATGATTTCTTTGGATGAGGCGAAAGGTATCCGAATGATATATCAGACGGTATGGATCGTCTTTTTACTTTCGGCAACGATACAGATTGTTTTTCGACGCGATGAGGAAGAAAGGAAGAATACGTTATGGGCTTGGATTATTAACGTGTTGCTTTACCTGACGTTATTGCCTGTTGTCTTTAAACAGCCTGATACCGGTGATGAAGGCGTGTTCTGGATTTGGACATTTTTTCATAGTCATTATTACCGGATGGGCATTTTGCTGCTGTATTCTTTGCTGCAATTATCCAGCAGTCTGGTGCGTTTGCTGGGCAGGCGTACCAATCCCTCACTCATTCTGGCATCCAGCTTTTTGGTCATCATCTTTATCGGTGCCGGATTGCTGATGCTGCCCAGAGCCACCTATCACGGCATTTCGTGGATAGATGCGCTGTTTACGGCAACCAGTGCCACATGTGTTACCGGATTGGTTTCGGTAGACGTACCGTCTACCTTTACATTGGAAGGGCAGATTATCATTATTCTGCTGATTCAGATAGGAGGGTTGGGAGTTATGACGCTGACAAGTTTTTTTGCCATGTTCTTCATGGGGAACACTTCGCTGTACAATCAACTGGTAGTTGGTGATATGATCAGTTCCAATTCGTTGAATTCGCTTTTATCTACCTTATTATATATATTAGGTTTTACCCTGGCTATCGAGGGAATCGGTATGGTAGTCATCTGGTTCTCCATTCACGATACACTGGGAATGACATTGCAGGAGGAACTTTATTTTGCGGCTTTCCATTCGGTTTCGGCATTTTGTAATGCCGGATTCTCTACCTTGCCGGGCAACTTAGGCAATCCTGCCGTCATGCAGCAGCACAATCTGCTTTTCATGACCGTATCTTTTCTGATTATTTTGGGAGGAATCGGTTTTCCGATACTGGTCAATCTGAAAGAAACGCTGTTCTACTATCTGCGTTATCTGAAATGGATATGTCTGAGACGCTCTTCCCGTTTTCCGAAACAAGTACATCTGTATAATCTGAATACGCGTATCGTGTTGATTATGACGGCTATTTTGTTGGTCTTTGGCACATTGGCCATCGCACTTTACGAATGGAATCATGCTTTTGCGGGGATGAGTGTAACTGATAAATGGGTACATGCCTTCTTCAATGCTATGTGTCCGCGTACAGCTGGCTTTACAAGTGTGGGACTGACGACCTTGTCTACGCAGACGTTGCTGCTGATGATTGCTCTGATGATAATAGGAGGAGGTACACAGTCTACCGCCGGTGGTGTGAAGATTAATGTTTTTGCTGTAATTCTCTTGAATCTGTGGGCAGTTATACGAGGATCGAACCGGGTAACCATCTTCCATCGTGAACTCTCGGATGACTCTATCCGTCGTTCGAATGCCGTACTTATGCTGTATCTTATTATATTGTTTACTGCTATTTTTATAATGAGTCTGCTTGAACCAGAGGCATCGGTCATGGCACTTACCTTTGAATGTGTATCGGCTTTGAGTACGGTTGGTTCAAGTCTGGACTTGACTCCTGTGCTGGGTACCGCAGGAAAGTCGGTTATCATCCTGCTGATGTTCATCGGTCGTGTGGGAGCATTTACCTTGTTGCTGGGACTGGTTAAACAAGTGAAGAAGCGTAATTACAAATATCCGAGTGATAATATTATAATAAACTGAGATTGCTATGAAATATATCGTAATAGGACTGGGAAACTACGGTGGTATGCTTGCCGAGGAACTTACCGTATTGGGACACGAAGTGATAGGGGTAGACGTGAAAGAGCATCACGTAGACCGGCTGAAGGATAAGATTGCTACAGCTTTTGTGCTCGATGCTACCGATGAGATGGCTTTGTCTGTATTGCCATTAAAGAGTGTTGATGTGGTCATTGTGGCCATCGGCGAAGATCTGGGGGCTTCCGTGCGGGTAGTTTCCTTGCTGAAAAAGAATAAAGTTAAGCATATTTACGCCCGGGCGCTCGACGATGTGCATAAAACGGTGCTTGAGGCATTTTCGCTCGACCGTATTCTTACGCCAGAACAGGATGCTGCCCGTATGCTGGTGCAGTTGCTGGAACTGAATGCTGCCGTGGAACCTTTCCAGATAGATGAGGAGCACTATGTGTTTAAATTCAATGTTCCTGACAAACTGGTAGGATATGGCATCAATGAGTTGCAGTTGGAAAAGGAGTTCGACTTGAAAATCATTTCATTGATACGTGGAAAGAAGGCACAGAACTGTCTGGGTATTTCCATCTTGGAACGGGAAGTTGCCAACGAATTCCCCGAAGATTATGTCATTCAAGCTGAAGATGCGCTGGTTTGCTACGGACTTTATGCCAATTTTATGAAATTCTGGAAATCGATTCGCTGAGAACCGTTGCTGCTGCACTACATTTCTCAGCGGATGTTTCGCTTGTTTAATGCCTGCTGATAGCGGCGGGCATTGGCAAGATGCTCGTTCCAGTTCTTTGCAAAATTATGTGTTCCCGAAAAATCCTCCTTGGCACACATGTAAAGATAGTCGTGCTGCACATAGTTCAATACGCTTTCCAGTCCGTCGATGGAAGGAATGCGTATCGGACCGGGAGGCAATCCTTCATGCTTGTAGGTATTGTAAGGACTGTCTACTTCCAGATGCTTGTGCAGGATGCGCTTTAATCCAAACTCCTGCAAGCCGAACTTGACCGTCGGGTCGGCCTGTAAGGGCATACCTGTATGCAGACGGTTGATGTAAAGCCCCGCTACCATCGGTTTTTCTGCCTTGTTGGCTGTTTCTTCTTCTACGATGGAAGCCAGTGTAGCTACCTCTTCGGGAGTAAACCCGATACTCTTTGCCTTTTCTATCCTTTCCTTGTTCCAGAAAAGATCGTGTTCCTTTTTCATCCGTTTGATGAAATCTTCAGCACTGATAGTCCAGTACACTTCGTAAGTGTTGGGGATAAAAAGCGAAGGAATCGTGTATTGATTGTATCCTAAGCCTGCGCAATAGGCGCTGTCGGTCAGTAGTTTGGCAATGGAAACCGAGTCGGTCATCAGCCGGCGGGATACGGATTTTGCCAGTGCTCCGATGGTACGTACACTGGGTATCGTCAGTCTTACGGGAGTTTGATGGCCACTTTTCAGTCGATGAAAAATGTGCCATGTTTTTTCCGACGGCTCCAGTTTATAGGCTCCTGCATGAATATTGTCGGCATAATTGCTGCATGCAGTCATCAGATGCAACCCGGCAAGGCTGGATGCTTGACAATCTTTTTTCAGTTTCGTATATACAGAGTCGATATTGTCGTCAATATCTATATAGAGATAAGTTGCCTTTTCTATTTTCAGTGGGGTGCTAAATAGTAAGAACGCGCAGGCAATGTTGCCAATGAGCACCAGTAAGACAATGCTGCCGATAATATAAATAGCTTTCTTATTTTTCATTCTTAGTTATTTGAGTGCGGCAAAGATAGCTTATTTCTTCCATACGGACAAAAAGAAAAGGGATAGCATGAAATATTCATGCTATCCCCTAAGAGAGATTCTTATGATTTATTTAGTTCATCAGTTACGGAATATCAATCCATCACTGCTTCGCTCCACAATAATTGGTTTGCTGCGGTCGACTTCCTGCGACAGAAGTTTCTTCGACAAATCGTTCAGCAAGTAACGCTGGATGGCACGTTTTACCGGACGGGCACCGAACTCCGGATCGTATCCGGCAGTGGCGATAAAGTCGATTGCCTGATCGCTCATCTGGAGTGTTACGCCATTGTCTTCCAGCATCTTCTTGATACCGTTGATCTGCAGACGTACGATCTGCTCAATCTGATCCTTGTTCAACGGCTGGAACATGATGATTTCGTCTATACGGTTCAGGAATTCCGGACGGATAGTCTTCTTCAACATATTCATTACCTCTGTCTTTGTTTCTGCTACAACCTGGTCGTGGTTCTGATCATTAATCTTTTCGAACTGACTCTGTATGTATGAGCTTCCCAAATTGGAGGTCATAATGATAATTGTGTTCTTGAAGTTTACCGTACGTCCCTTATTATCAGTCAGACGTCCATCGTCCAATACCTGCAACAAGATGTTGAATACATCCGGATGCGCCTTCTCGATTTCATCGAACAAGACAACTGAGTACGGTTTACGACGGACAGCTTCTGTCAACTGACCACCTTCATCGTAACCAACGTATCCCGGAGGGGCACCAATCAGACGAGAAACGGTATGTTTCTCTTGGTATTCACTCATATCGATACGCGTCATCAGCGATTCATCATCGAACAAGTACTCTGCCAGTGCTTTAGCCAATTCGGTTTTACCAACACCCGTAGTACCTAAGAAGATGAATGAACCAATCGGACGTTTCGGATCTTGCAGTCCCGCACGGCTACGACGTACAGCGTCGGCTACCGCTTCAATTGCTTCATCCTGCCCGATGACACGCTTATGCAGCTCGTCTTCCAGGTGGAGCAACTTGTCACGTTCGCTTTGCAGCATCTTGCTTACCGGTATTCCCGTCCAGCGTGATACTACATCAGCAATATCTTCGGCAGTAACCTCCTCCTTGATTATGGCATTGTCGCCTTGCTTTTTCTTCAAGTCTTCCTGAATACTCTTTATTTCGTTTTCCAAGCTCTGCAACTTGCCATAACGGATTTCGGCTACTTTACCATAGTCGCCTTCGCGTTCAGCCTTGTCGGCTTCGAACTTCAGTTGTTCTATTTCCTTCTTGTTCTGCTGAATCTTGTTCACCAGTTGTTTTTCGCTCTCCCATTTAGCCTTGTACGAAGTTTCCTGTTCCTTCAACTCGGCTATTTCTTTGTTCAATTGAGCAAGCTTAGCTTCGTCCTTTTCACGTTTGATAGCCTCACGTTCAATTTCGAGCTGCTTCAACCGGCGTTCAATTTCATCCAGTTCTTCCGGCAGTGAGTCACGCTCCATACGAAGCTTGGCTGCGGCTTCATCCATCAAGTCGATGGCCTTATCCGGCAAGAAACGGTCGGTAATGTAACGGTTACTCAATTCTACTGCGGCAATGATGGCTTCGTCTTTGATTCTCACTTGATGGTGATTCTCGTAACGTTCCTTCAATCCACGCAAGATAGAAATAGAACTTGCCGTATCCGGCTCGTCTACCATGACGGTCTGGAATCGTCTTTCGAGCGCCTTATCCTTTTCGAAATATTTTTGATATTCGTCGAGGGTAGTGGCACCGATGCTTCTCAGCTCACCACGTGCCAAGGCAGGTTTCAAGATGTTTGCAGCATCCATGGCACCTTCACCTTTTCCGGCACCAACCAATGTATGAATTTCATCGATGAACAGAATAATATTTCCGTCCGATTTAGTTACTTCGTTGATAACCGATTTCAGTCGTTCCTCAAACTCACCTTTATATTTGGCACCTGCAACCAGTGCACCCATATCGAGTGAGAACAATTGCTTGTTCTTCAGGTTTTCAGGAACATCTCCACGCAGGATTCGCTGTGCCAGTCCTTCTACGATGGCAGTCTTACCGGTACCCGGTTCACCAATCAGGATCGGGTTGTTTTTGGTACGACGGCTCAGGATTTGCAGTACACGACGGATCTCTTCGTCACGACCGATAACCGGGTCCAGCTTGCCGTTACGTGCGGCCTCTATCAGGTTGATGGCATATTTGCTGAGTGACTGGTAGGTATCCTCGCTGGATTGCGAAGTGACATTCTGTCCCTGACGCAGCTCACTGATAGCAGCTCGCAACTCCTTATCCGTAACACCCGCATCTTTCAAGATGGTAGATACGGTGCTTTTTACGTTAAGCAGTGCCAGAATGATAGCTTCCAGCGAAACATATTCATCACCCAACGTTTTAGAAAACTCGACAGCTTTTTGCAATACCTCATTTGCGTCACGGCTCAGGTAAGGTTCGCCGCCTGAAACCTTCGGCAGAGAAGCTATCTGCTTGTCGAGTACGGTTTCAATCTGCTGACCGTTGACACCGAGTTTCTGGAAAATGAAGTTGGTTACATTTTCTCCGACCTTCAGCACCCCTGCCAGCAAATGCTCCGGCTCGATAGCTTGCTGCCCGCGGCTCTGTACCAGATTCACCGCTTGCTGCACAGCCTCTTGCGATTTGATTGTAAAGTTGTTAAAGTTCATATATTGTTCTCCTTTCTTATTTTTCTATGTTTTTTGAAATACACTTTCTGTCAGACAAACTTCTTGCCATCGCCATAAAATGTTCATTATATGCCTAAATGTCAGGGTGTTAGCATATTTTACTGCAATATTGTCCGAAGGCATACCAAAATGTCAGGAAAGTTTTTATTATCTTTATCGCCATAAACTTAGATATATGGAAAAGAAGATACCGTTTGCCCCTGTTGTGATGCTGATAGATGCCACCTATCTGGATAGAGTAGGCTGTGACATGACCGCTCATTTCGCTCCTATCGTCAACCGTGAGTTGCCGAAAGCCGATTTGGCTAATTTGCTGGAATGCCTGGCTCTGGATGCAGGAATCCAGTCGGGAGAAAATGAAATACAAGTAATTTTTATTTATGAGGCAGGAAAAGAGAAAATGAACTTCTGTACACCTTCCTCGTTCGGTAAGGAACTTCATAATGTAGCCTTCAAGAGTCAGCTGGGAGAGTTCTCCTTGTACGCTTTCCAGCCTTCCGACATGGCAACGTGTGAAGACTTGTTCCTTGAGTCACTTCAGTTGGCTGGCGAGTCGAAGGATGTCCGTCGTTTTATTATCGTACCCGATGAAGAAGGATACGGTAAGCGAATAGGTGACTATATAAATAAGGTGAAAGGGAAGGAAAGCATTACCGTTTTCGGTATGAATCCTCCTGCCTACGAAGGCGATTACTCATTCGAAATGTTGGGATTTCCCGTTCTTCAGTCGTTGGGAGTCCGTGCGGAGGAACTGTAAATGTCCGATTTCCGTCTGAAAGTATTCTACAGTGTGGCGAAAAACCTGAGCTTTACCAAAGCTTCTCAGGAGTTGTTCGTCAGCCAGCCCGCCATAACCAAGCACATACGCGAGCTGGAAAGCTTGTATCAGACCCGTTTGTTCAACCGGCTTGGCAACAAAATTTCGCTGACCGAGTCGGGCTACGTGTTGCTGGAGCATTGCGAACGCATCCTTTCCGAATACCGTAAGCTGGAGTACGACATGCACTTGCTGCACAATGAATACAACGGTCAGCTTCGTCTGGGAGCAAGTACTACGATAGCCCAGTACGTGCTTCCGCCCATTCTTGCCGGGTTTACGGAGAAATATCCCAAGATTACCGTTTCGCTTATCGATACCAATTCGCGCAACATCGAACAGGCGTTACAGGAACACGATATTGACTTGGGTATGGTAGAGGGAGTATTCCGCCTGCCTAACCTGAAATATGAACCTTTCCTTCACGACGAACTGGTTCCGGTAGTCTGTGCTTCGTCGCCACTGGCTGCCAAAGATTCGCTCACCCTCGACGAACTGAGAGAAATTCCTTTGGTGCTTCGCGAAAGAGGTTCGGGCACGCTCGATGCCATCGAAATGGCTCTTTCCGAGCAAGGGCTGAAACTTTCGTCGATGAATGTCCGGTTACATCTGGGAAGTACCGAAAGCATCAAGCAGTTTTTAAGAAACAGTTCCACGATGGGAATCATATCACTGCAGGCCATTCTGCGTGAACTGCGTGACGGAGAGTTCAAGATAATCGATGTAAACGGGCTGCAAATTAAGCGACATTTCTGTTTCGTATATTTACAGGGACAGGAAGAAGCCTCGTCTACCAACTTTATGCGTTTTGTACAGAATTACTTGGAAAACTGTAAGAATGCAGGCGATATCATTGGTAAGATGATGATAGCGCACTGAGGCAAGCAGTTTAGAATAAAAAGAAGCCCCGGTATGTACCCCGACTGCCAGAAGCAGACAAGGAACATGCCGGGGCTTGTTGCGATATATTTATTTTTACATGAATGCAGGAACCAGGTATTTAGTAAGCAGATAACCGCCGCCTACCAGCCAGATGTACAGCAAGCCTGCCAGCAAGAACGGCTTGGCACCAGCCTGTTTGAACTTTTCGATGCTGGTATCTGTACCAAGAGCAGTCATGGCCATCGTCAGCATGAAAGTATCAATATATTCGATTGCTCCGTTCAGTGGAATATCTTTTACACTGTCTACGCCCAGAACGTATTGCAAAAGTGAGTTCACACAGATAATTCCAATAAATCCAAAGGCAAACCAGGGGATGGTAATTTTACTCTTTTCAGCCTTTTCGCCGTTTGCACTGCTCTTGCGTTTTGCCAATGCGAAGCTCATGATAACCAAGACCGGAGCAAGCATCATGACACGGATCATCTTGGTAATGGTAGCAGTTCCGGCAATTCCCAGAGCATCTGTCGGGTCCATAGCATTACCGGCTCCGGCTACGTGTGCTACTTCGTGCAGGGTACTTCCCGTATAGATGGCTACACCCATGTTGTCCAGTCCGTCCAATATTCCGGCACGATACATGATAGGATAGAGGAACATGGAGATTGTTCCGAAAATGACTACCGTAGATACAGCGATGGCAGTCTTGTGACCTTCACATTTCACTACAGGTTCTGCACCCAGTACGGCAGCAGCACCACAGATAGCACTACCTGTTGCAGTCATCAGTGAAGTATCTTTATCCATTTTCATGATACGTCCCAGCCAGATTCCCAGGAAAATGGTACCTACTACAATGATAGTATCTATTATAACCGCAGGTAGTCCTACAGCAGCCACCTGTGTAAGAGTCAGTCGGAAACCGTATAAAACGATACCCGCACGCAGAATTTGCTTGGTACAGAACTTGATACCCGGCACCCATGTTTCGGGCAGATGGTTTCTCAAGCTGTTGGCATATAGCATACCCAGGATGATACCTACAATCAGCGGACTGAATGACAGACTTTTTACAAACGGAATTTCGGCAATATAAAATGCCGCAAATGAGAACAATGCAATCAACAAGATACCATGAATGGTATTTCCTCTGTTTCCTTTTTCGAACATCGTATAATAATTGTTTTAGTGATTAATTTCTTTTTCCGCTGCAAAGGTAAGTTATTATATAGTACAAACCTATTGAAAAATATTTATCTGTTATAACTAAAGGTAATAGCTTGTAGGAAAATGATTCAGCCTTTTCACTCTTTTGTCTGCTACGGTTAAGAATAGCCGGGCAGGAAGGAGCGAAAAGGCTGAGGAAAATGAAAAAAAAGAATAAGAGCTTCTTCTGAAAGTTTGTACAAAGATTTTTATGTTTTGTACAAAAACGCTAAAAATTTGTACAAATTTCATCAGAAACCTGAGGAGATTTCGGTGTATATCTCTGGACATGTTGCAGGCTGGCTGCACATGTTTTATTATAGCTTACAGAACAATGATACGAAGAAGGGCACGCTCATGTCTATCAGTATGCCGTGGAAGATGGCTACCGGCATCATATCCTTACCCGAGTAACGGGTAATCATGGGCAAAACCACATCCATCGAGTTGACTCCGGCAGCGGAAATAGGTGCCAGCTTGCCGAAATACTTGCACAATAGCGGAGTTCCGAGCAAAGCCATCATCTCGCGGAAGATGTTAGACAGCAGAGCAATCGTACCCAGTTCCGTTGCCGACTGAAGTCCGAGGGAAGGTTCCTTGAACTGCGTGATCAGGATAGACGAGAGCGAATAGTAGGCAAATCCGCTGCCCACCGCCATGCAGTCGAATATACTCCAGCGTGAAAGCAGTACACTGGCAAGTGCGGAAAAAAGCAGTGTGCCGCAAATGGTAGCCAGAGGAATGAGCAAATACTTCAACCGGAGGTCGGCTATAATGTGTTTCAGTTCCTTGCTTGAACCGATACTTAGTCCCACCTGTAGCATCAGAGCATATAAAATGTATAAAGTCAGGTTGCTCTGCTTCATATCGAACGGAAGCCATTCGGTCAGTCCCAGTATGCAACCTGCCACGAAGAACAGCAATACGATAATACTTCCTTTCATTGTTTGCCTCCTTTCTTGAAAAACAGTTTCAGCACCATCCACGATGCCAGAATGCTTCCGCAAGTAGCCGAAACAGCCAAAATGGCAGCCTGCCAGCCGAATGTAGACAGATTGTTGATGATTAATTCGTTCGAGCCGACCGATATTCCCAAAAGGAACAGCAGCAGGAAAATGGTCAGTGAGATCGTTTTTTCTGTCTTTTGCAGAAAGGCAATATTTCTGAACAGATATCCCACAGCGATACCTGTCAACATAAATCCGATAATAGAAAACATATATTACGCAATTATGAGGTTAAAACTGATTTAGTCATTCAAGTTTCAAGCCGCCAGACGCGGCGACGCCTCATAGAAATCCGCTGAACCAATGTATGTGTACGACGCGATAACCGTTGCACACTGGTTCGTGCAGCAGGAGTTTAACGGGAGTATGTGTCGCTTTTACATTCATGGGTTATTGATGTTTTGATGCGGCAAAGGTAATGTGCTTTTGCATATTTACCAAATTTTTATGCAAAAAAGATGGAAGGATACTTGAGATTCGTCGCAAGCAGGAGATAATGACGTTGTTTTTCTGCCGGTTCCTGCCTGCAACGTATCTACATACAGCACCCTCTGTGAGGCAGGATTGCCGCCAAGAGGAAGAACAGATGCTGCCGGATGCTTTCCGTTGCCGGTTGTTCAGTCGTAGAAGGATAAATTCCAGAACCATTCAAGTTACGATTTCATCCATTATCCAGTCATCACATTATCGCAAAGAGTGCAGCCTGCCATCCATAGTGCCAGGTTGCTTGTCATCGATTTATTTAGTCCTATTGAAAATTTTGCATAATAAAAAGAGTAAAAGCAAAGTGGTAAATGTGACGGTCTTTTTCCAGCTTTGATAAGAAAACGTATACGAAAAGATGCCCGATAGCAATACCCATTTACACAAAGGTAAGCAAAATCGGGATGTATCAAAAATAAATGCTGTATATTTGTGGAGAAAAAACAGACATTAACATGATACGAAATACATTGTTGACGCTTGCACTGGGAATGAGTCTCGGCGTGCAGGCTCAAAAAAATGTGGGAGCAGAGTTTCGTTCTCCTTTCGATTTTCCATTGTTGCTGAGCGCAAATTTCGGAGAACTGCGTCCCAATCATTTTCATAACGGACTGGATATTAAGACACAGGGAGTGACGGGGAAACCGATTCACAGTGTAGCCGACGGTTATGTGTCGCGCATTATGGTATTGCACGGCGGATACGGACAGGCTATCTTTGTGACGCATCCTAACGGATATACTTCGGTTTACGGTCATGTGGTATCGTTTGCTCCGAAAGTACAGGAGTATGTACGTGCATATCAGTACGAACACGAAACTTTTGTGTGCGACTTGCATCCCGAACCGGGGCTGCTTCCGGTGAAGGCAGGCGATATTATAGCCATGAGTGGCAATGAGGGTGCTTCGGCAGGACCTCACCTGCATCTGGAGCTCCGCCGGAATGATAATGGGGATTATGTGGACCCGATGCCGTTTTTCCGGCAGTATCTGAAAGATACCAAGGCGCCTGTCGGCAGTCTGGTGGGAATTTATCCGGTCAGAGGCAAGGGAGTGGTAAATGGCTCTTCTGCGAAAAAGCTGGTTGCTGTAGGAGCATTGAATCAGCGGTTCACTGCCTGGGGACAGATTTATACGGGTATCAGTGCGAAGGATTACATGGACGGAACGTCCAATTTTTATGGAGTTCACTCGGTAACCTTGTATGTCGATTCTGTAAAGGTGTTCAACAGTACTACCGATGAGGTGTCGTCTGATGAAAACCGCATGATAAACGGGTTTACCGACTATGATGAGCTGATGCGTACCAACCGTCTTATCATGCGTTCGTATAAACTGCCGGGCAATAAATTGCGCTTGCTGGAAACGGGTCCCGACCGCGGTCTGGTAACAATCGACGAGGAACGTGACTATCATTTCTGTTACGTGCTGGAGGATAATTTCGGCAATAAGCGCCGATATAAGTTTACGGTTCGTGGCAAGAAACAGGAGATTCCTCCCTACACACCCAAGGCAAACAAGATGTTGTACTGGAACAAGACGAATGTAATTCAGGAGCCGGGTATGGAACTGGTGGTGCCGAAGGGAATGGTATACGACGACGCTGAACTGCGGACGAGGGTAAGTGGTGACAGCAGCGACATTTCTTTCGATTATGTACTCGATATCGGACGTACACCCTTGCACAACTTCTGCGATTTGTCTATCGGAGTACGTCATCTGCCTGTAGCCGATACCACAAAATATTACATTGTCCAGAAGGCCGGAAAGTGGCGGGCTTCTGCAGGTGGCAAGTATCAGAACGGATGGGTAAAGACAAAAGTCAGAACGCTGGGCACGTTTGCCGTGGCTGTCGATACGGTTTCTCCACAGGTGACTCCTTTGGGGCTGGGAAGCTGGCGGACAAGCCGGAACATTCGCTTTAAGGTGAGCGACGGTCAGACGGGTATTCAAAGCTATAAGGTGTATGTGGATGGCAATTTTGTGCTTTTCGGACTGAAAAAAGGTATTCTTGTCATTCAGGATCCGGGGCGTATAAAGAAAGGTGTGCCTCATAAGCTGGAAGTGGTTGTGACTGACAATTGTGGCAATGAAACGCGGAAACAATATAAATTCTAAATACGTATGATGAAAAAACTAATGTTGGCAGTCTGCCTTCTGGCGGCTGTGTGTGTAAACGGTTGGGCGTGTACCAACTTGATTGTCGGTAAGAAAGCCTCTGCCGACGGTTCTGTAATCGTATCCTATTCGGCTGATTCGTACGGTATGTTCGGGTACTTGTGTCATTATCCGGCTGCTGTACATGCATCGGGTACTATGCGTAATATTTACGAATGGGACACGGGTAAGTATCTGGGACAGATAAAGGAGGCCAAGCAGACGTATAATGTAATAGGAAACATGAATGAGTTTCAGGTAACTATCGGAGAAACGACTTTCGGGGGCCGTCCGGAACTGGTTGATACAACCGGAGTGATGGATTACGGAAGCTTGATTTATGTGGCTTTGCAGCGTTCACGTACAGCAAAAGAGGCTATCAAGGTAATGACCGACCTCGTAAAAGAGTATGGTTATTACAGTAGTGGTGAGTCGTTTACCATTGCTGATCCGAACGAGGCCTGGATTATGGAAATGATTGGTAAGGGTCCCGGAGTGAAAGGTGCCGTATGGGTGGCTGTCCGTATTCCGGATGATTGCATCGCGGCGCACGCAAATCAGAGCCGCATCCATAAATTCGATATGAATGATAAGGATAATTGTCTGTATTCTCCGGACGTGATTTCGTTTGCCCGCGAGAAAGGTTACTTTGATGGCGTAAACAAGGACTTCAGTTTTGCAGATGCTTACTGTCCGCTCGACTTCAGTGGCTTGCGTGCTTGCGAGGCTCGTGTCTGGAGTTATTATAATATGTTCAGCAAGGTGACAGGTCAGGCTTATCTTTCGTATATACAAGGTGAAAGCAAGGAGCCGATGCCGCTTTATGTAAAGCCCGACCGTAAGATTTCTGTTCGCGACATTCAGTATGCTATGCGTGATCATTATGAAGGTACTCCGCTTGATATTACCAACGATATGGGTGCTGGAGCTTTTCAGATGCCTTACCGTTTGTCGCCGTTGACCTTCGAGGTAGATGGAAAGACTTATTTCAACGAACGTCCTATTTCAACTCAGCAGAGTGGTTTTGTCTTTGTGGCTCAGATGCGTTCTACTATGCCCGATGCAATCGGCGGCGTTCTTTGGTTCGGACTGGACGACGCAAACATGACGGTCTTTACTCCGGTATATTGCAATACCGACAAGGTTCCGGCTTCTTATGCCGAAGGTGAAGGTGACTGTGTGACATTCTCGTGGAACTCTGCTTTCTGGATTTATAACTGGGTGGCTGACATGATCCGTCCTCGCTACAGTTTGATGGTAGACGATATGCGTACGGTTCAGAATTCGCTGGAAGACATGTATGCCAATGCTCAGGAAGGTGTGGAAAGTACAGCCATGAAACTGTATGCGCAAGATCCGCAGAAGGCAAAAGATTTTCTGACCAACTATACGGGTATGGCTGCTCAGACTGCTGTAGACAGTTGGAAGAAATTGGGTGAGTTTCTGATTGTCCGTTATAACGACGGTGTAGTGAAACGGGTGAAAGACGGTAAGATTGTTCGTCCGGAAACAGGAAATACAGCTCCTCTCGACCGCCCGGGTTATCCACAGGAATTCTTGAAAGAGGTAGTTAAGGCTACAGGAGATCGTTATTTGGTGAAATAAAAAAGCTAAAATAGCAGGAAGTATACAAGTAGAACAGCCGTTGAAGGAATAAGCCTGCTATATTCTTTTTTGATAAACGTTGAAAGGGCTGTTCATTTTCCCCTATAAATAGTGATAGTAGAATCATTATTTATGGGGGTATTTTGTTTCTTTCAATTACGTACTTTTGTAAAGAAAGGTTTAAGTTTACAATAAAGCTATAAATAAAAGGCTATGTAAGCGTAAGTGGAAAAGTGAAATGTAAAAAAATATTATACTATACCTGAGTTCGGGATAAGTTTAGAATAAGGCCAGTTGTTTTGAGTCCTCAATATAGTATCCTTGCAATGCATCCGGTTTGTTTTCAAAGAAACA
>NZ_DBMACV010000051.1:0-24552 GCF_057861905.1 Phocaeicola sp.
TTTTCTTTAAAGTTACTGACTTTCAGGGACTTTTGCAAATATAATCTATTGATAATTAAATACTTAACAATAGAATTTTATTTTTTTGTCATCTACTAAAAAATAATTTAAATGGTAAAATTGCGGGTGTAACCATTAACTCATCTTCATCCGGTGTAGGAGGTTCTTCACGTGTCGTAATGCGTGGTGCTAAATCATTGAATGGTAACAATAATGCTTTGTATGTTGTTGATGGTATTCCAATGTTGGATATGTCTCTGCCAATGAACAACCTTCTGATGCATATGAAGGTGCAGGATTGTCCGGCGACCCTATTTCAGGACTGAATCCTGAAGATATTGAATCGATTTCAGTATTGAGTGGTCCTTCGGCGGCAGCTTTGTATGGTAGTGCTGCTGCCAATGGAGTTGTAATGGTTACTACTAAAAAAGGTCAGGAAGGACGAACTTCTTTGACGATATCGAATAATACTACATTTTCAGCTCCGTTAGTGTTACCTGAATTTCAGAATACTTATGGTCCAAGTGAAACAGGAAGTTTCTACAATTGGGGAACTAAATTGAAAACTCCAAGTAGTTACGATCCAAAGGATTTCTTTCAAACTGGAGTAAATGTAACGAATTCGGCAAGTTTGTCGACTGGAACATCTAAAAATCAAACCTATCTTTCTATTGGTACTACAAATGCGAAAGGTATTATACATAAATAACGATTACGAGCGTTATAATGCAACAGTTCGTAATGTAAGCAAGATGCTGAAAGATAAGCTGACTCTTGACCTAAGTTTCATGTTGAGTAGTGTAAAGGAACAGAACATGACAGCACAAGGATTGTATTTCAATCCACTGGTACCGCTTTATTTGTTCCCGGCTGGCGATGATTTTTCTAAGATTCAAGCTTATCAACGCTATGATGTAGAGCGTAACTTGCTGACACAGTATTGGCCCTATAGTGATGGCTTGTCTTTACAAAATCCTTACTGGATTACCGAGCATATAACAATGCCTAATCATAAAAACCGTTATATGGCTACTGCATCGCTGAAGTATGACTTTGCCAAATGGATTAATTTGACCGGTCGTGTAAAGATGGACCGTAACAATGAAACTCATGAACGTATGTATGATGTCGGTACGAATACATTGTTTGCTTCAAAATACGGATATTATTCAAAGAGCAACGTGGAGGGACAACAAATTTACGGTGAATTGCTGTTGAATATTAACAAGTACTTTGCAAATAATACATTGAATTTGACTGCAAACATAGGTACCAATTTTGAGACCAATAAATACCAATCCGATTATTTTGGTGGTAAACTTAAATCTGTTGCCAATTTGTTTACCTTTGGAAATGTTGATACAACAGAAAAGAATTTGGCCAATCAGTATGGATACAACATCAAGAAAAATGCAGTATTTGGAAGCGCTCAGTTAGGTTATAAGTCTATGGCCTATTTGGATGTAACCGCTCGTAACGACTGGTCTTCTACATTTAAGGGAACTTCAACCAACTCATTCTTTTACCCTTCTGTAGGTTTGTCTGGTATTATTACGGATATTTTTAAATGTAGTATCGATATCATGCCTTACATGAAGGCTCGTGTATCTTATTCTGAAGTAGGTAACTCTCCTGATGTATTTCTTGCAATACCTACTTATGCACTTGTTGATGGAGTCCCTGTAACTCAGTCACGCAGACCGAATGCAAACCTGAAACCAGAACGTACCAAATCATGGGAACTTGGCTTTAATTTTGTCTTTTTCAAAAACAGATTGAAACTGGATGCGACTTTGTATCAGTCACGTACCTATAATCAGTTTTTTGAACGTACATTGTCATCAACTACCGGATATAAGTCGGAAGTTGTCAACGGCGGTCGTGTAGATAATAAAGGTATTGAGGTGTCACTTCGTTATGATGACAAATGGGGCGATTTTGGATGGAGTTCATATATAAATTATTCTTTGAACAAGAATAAGGTTGTAGAATTGTTGCGTGATTACGAGGATCCGATAACTCACGAAAAAACGTCATTGACGTGGATTGATATGGGTGGTACCAGTATGTATAAGATGATTCTGACAGAAGGTGGTTCTATTGGTGATATTTATGTAAACACTTTGCGTACTGATGAACATGGTGCCATTTATGTACATCCGGTTGATCAGGTAGTTGTTCCTGAGTATGATAACTTTATCAAAGCAGGAAATAGTGCTCCGAAATATAATTTAAGCTGGGGTAATAACTTTTCGTATAAAGGTTTGTCACTGGGCTTCTTGCTGACGGCTCGTGTTGGTGGTATCGTCGTTTCTCAGACT
Organism: Phocaeicola sp.; assembly: GCF_057861905.1. Classification (NCBI taxonomy): domain Bacteria; kingdom Pseudomonadati; phylum Bacteroidota; class Bacteroidia; order Bacteroidales; family Bacteroidaceae; genus Phocaeicola; species Phocaeicola sp. The sequence continues at coordinate 2,322 of NZ_DBMACV010000051.1, forward strand.
CAGGCTGTGATGGATTCGTATGGTGCATCTCAGGCTTCTGCTGATGCTCGTGATATGGGAGGCGCTTTAGTGAACGGTCGTCCTATTGATGCACAAAAGTATTATACGACTGTAGGTGGTTCGGGTAATACTGGTGGTATTGGTTCTATGTACGTATATAGTGCAACCAATGTACGTTTGGGCGAACTTTCACTGGGATATGATATTCCTATCAATAAATATGTAAACTGGATTCAGGGATTGAATGTATCATTCATCGGTAAGAATCTTTTCTTCTTGTATAAGAAAGCCCCGTTTGATCCGGAACTGACAGCAAGTACAGGTACTTATTTCCAGGGTATTGATATGTTTATGTCACCGAGTTTGCGTAATTTGGGATTCTCTGTAAAAGTTAAATTCTAATCAACCCTTTAAATTAAAAAGATATGATTCTTCATAATATAGATTTTTTGAGAAAATATTCTTTGTTGGGATTGTCTTTGGTCTTATTTAATAATACTTCATGTATAGACTATATGGATAACGTAAATCCTAATGAAGTAACGGAAGAAATGATGGGAGTAGATAATCTTAAGACTGGTGCTTTTTTCTCTCAGATGTTACGTCGTGTGGTAATTATTAACGATGGTGAAAGACTGGATTCTGATTACCAGATTGCTCAGAATCTTTCACATGACCAGTATGCAGGTTACACTGCTGCAACTTTGGGAAGTACGGCACACAATGGTCAGTATATTTTTCAGGAAAGCTGGGTGAATGCGACTTTCGATTATGCATACACTGGTGTTATGGCTCCTTGGCAGAACATCCATCGGATTGCTACTGAGCAGGGGCTGGCAGAAGTTGATGCCTTGGCAACAATTGTAAAGGTGGCAGGAATGCATCGTATTGCAGATACTTTCGGACCTATTCCTTATGTAAACTATGGGACTTCCAGTTTGTATGATCCTTTGGATGAGATTTATAAGAAGTTTTTTGAAGAATTGGGTTCAGCCATCGAAATTCTTGGGAATTATGTAAGTGGCAATGCCGATGCTAAGCTGATGACTGATTATGATTATATATATGGTGGTAGCGTTGCTCAGTGGGTAAAGTTCGCCAATACTTTACGTTTGCGCTTGGCTTTGCGTGTCGCTTATGCTGATCCTCAACTGGCTCAGCAGCAGGCAGAGTTGTCTGTTCAGTCTCCTTATGGTTTGATTGAGGCTACAGCCGACCGTGCTGAATTGAATCACGGATTGTTGGTCTATCACCATCCGTTACAGGAAATAGCTTATAATTTTAATGCAGGTGACTGCCGTCCATGTGCCTCAATTGTAGCCTATATGGATGGACTGAATGATCCTCGTATCGGCAAGTATTTTACAGCTGCTGAAGATGGTGAATACCATGGTGTACGCATTGGTATTTCAACATCTAATATGGCCAATTATCAGGGCGCTAAGATATCCAACCTGAATATGGATCGTAATACGACTCCGGTTGTTTGGATGACTGCTGCAGAATCATATTTTTTACGTGCAGAAGGAGCTTTGAGAGGTTGGAATATGGGCGGTGATGCAAAGAGTTTCTATGAGCAGGGAGTCCGGATTTCCTTTGAAGAAAATGGAGCAGGTTCAGCCGATTCGTATTTGGCAGATAATATTTCTACTCCAAAATTTTTCGAAGATAATGCAGGCAGTGATAATTATACATTTAGTACAGAGGTAACTCCTGCGTGGGACGATAGTGACGATTTTGAAGGTAAACTGGAACGTATTATTACTCAGAAATGGATTGCTTTATATCCTGATGGACCGGAAGGATGGAGTGAATATCGTCGTACTGGTTATCCTGAGTTAATGCCAGTAGTAGTCAATGGTAGTAATGGGACAATAGATACAGAATTACAGATTCGTCGTTTGCCTTATACTCGCGACGAAAAAATTAATAATGCAGAAGGAGTTGCTAGTGGCATTACAGCTTTGGGAGGTGCTGATACCGGTGGTACGAAGCTTTGGTGGGATAAGAAATCTCGTTAATGAAGTAAATCTGTTAAAGTAATAATAGTAATTATGTATAAATTTGATATTATGAAATTTAAATTTGTTGGCATATTAGCTTTTTGTGTAGGCCTCGTGTCTTTCCCAAGCTGTGACACAGACGTGGAAGCACTGGAGATCCAAAAATTGAAAACATATGATGAACAATATTATGCAAATATTCGCGCGTTCAAGCAAAGTGATCATGAAGTAAGTTTTGCATATTATGAAAATTGGGCCCCGATTGAAGGTGTTGAGGGTAGTAAGGATCCTGCATCATGGGGTGAACGTATCAAGGGACTTCCAGATAGCATTGATATTGTAAATTTGTGGATGGGGATTCCGACAGCAGAAACACATCCGGTTGCCTATGAAGACATGAAATATGTTCAGGAAAAATTGGGTACGCGTTTTGTGATGCATGCAGATGCATCTCATTATCGTCATGTTTTTACTGTTGATGGAGTAGAATATGATATGGGAGGTTCAGCAAATCCTTCTGATGAGATAATGGCTGCATACGCAAAATGGATTGTGAATCAGGTGATGGAGCCGGGACTGGATGGTGTTGATGTTGACTATGAAGGATGGAATAGTAATGACATATATCGTCTGACAGTGGAGTTGGCTAAATATTTTGGTCCTCAAGGTTCTATTTCTAATAAGTTATTGATTATTGATTATTTTAATAGTGTACCTCCAAAAGATTGTATTCCTTATTGTGATTATTTTGTACAGCAGGCATATAGTGATCAGGTTGGTTTCTTAACCCAACCATCAGGTTTTCCACCCGAGAAAATGATTTATTGTGAAACATTTGGTGTTTTCTATCTGGATGGTGGCCGATTGTTGGATTATGCACGCTGGGAACCAGAGGTCGGACATAAAGGTGGTTGTGGCGTATTTTATTTAGGTCGTAACTATTATTCGGCATCAGGTATTCCTTACAATGAATTTCGTCAGGCAATTCAAATTATGAATCCTTCAATTAAAGAGTAATAATCTATAATATAACTATTATGAATATACATAAAATAAAAGCAGTTTTATTGGGAGGCGTTTTGGCATTTTCCATGTTCAGCTGCGCAGAAGGTGACAGCTTTGATTACAATAAAAATGTCGTACTTGTATCTGGAACGGAAACATCTCCGGTTGTGAAGTTTGTGGTGGAGGATACTCCTTCTACTTATGCTGTAACAGCTACTGCGACGAATAAAGTTTCGGAAAATGTAAATGTAACGTTTGCTATTGACAACTCATTGGTGGATTCCTATAATGAGGCACATAATACAAATTATTTTTCTGTGCCAGAAGGTACAGTTACATTGGAAAATGCTGAAACTGTTATCGAAAAGGGCAAGGTTTTTTCTACTCCTGCAACAGTGAAGATTATTTCAACAGAAAATCTTGATGATGCCAGAGTATATGTAATACCTGTTACAATTCAGCAGGTTGATGGACTGGAAGTATTGGCTCCTTCTAAGACTATTTATTTACAAATTTCCAGAGTTATTAATTTCACTTCGCTGAATATTTCTAATCCGGAATTGTATAGTAATTTTATGTTTGACGAGAGTCAGAAGCAGTCTTTATCGAATTTTACTTATGAGGTTAAATTCTATTCGGAAGAATGGCACTCCATTGCACGTATGTGTAATTTCTCTTCTGCCGATGGTAGCCGTTCGAATATGTTGCGTTTCGGTGAAATTGGTATGGATGTGAATTGTTTGCAGTGGGTATGTCCGACCGGTAGTGTTCCGTCTACTACACGCTTTAGTACAAATCGCTGGTATACACTTTCACTGACATACGATGGTAGTAAATTTACCATGTATGTAGATGGTGTGAAAGATGCTCAGTTGGATGGTGACGGACAACCGGTAGATTTCCAGATGTTTGAAATTGGTATGTCTTGGACTACTTATCGTTATTCACAGTATTTCAAAGGACGTATTGCTGAAGTTCGTGTCTGGAATCGTGCCTTGACACCTGCAGAACTGCAGATGGGATTATGTGCTGTAGACCCGGCATCTGAAGGCTTGGTGGCATATTGGAAAATGAATGAAGGTGAAGGGCATATTTTCCATGATTCAACAGGAAATGGTTATGATATGGACTGGTCGAATACATGCCGTGAGATGTCTGAAGGTGCTGGAAATGTATTTGGACTTGATTATAGTCAATATGTCGGATGGGATGCAGATGAAAAAAATACCTGTGTTCAGTAATTAAGTTTTCAAGTTAGGAAGCAGGATGAAATCAAATGATGATTCTCTTTTATTCCTGCTTCCGTAAATAAAAAATGTAGCTATGAAAAGTTTTAAATATTTATTATCTGCTGTATTGCTTTGTGGAGGTATATTAAGCTTTCAATCATGCGATGATGAAAGTTACGATGTAGTAGGTAATCCGAATAATTTAGTCTATTTCAACCAAAAAGGAGGAGATGGGCAATTGAATTTTTATTCTTTTACTGTAGATTGGACTTCTGTAGGAGCTGTTGGTGATCAGGTTACCCTTAAGGTGCCTGTAAAGACAACGCGCCCTGCCGATGGTAATTTATCGGTTTCTGCAGCTGTAGACAATTCGTTGGTTGAAACATATAATCAGGAAAATGGGACTGCTTACGCTGCATTGCCTGATAATACTGTAGAATTTATTAAGCAGTCTGTAACGGTTCCGGCAGGTGCAACGATATCTACCGATTCAATAGAGTTTACTATACCTGCAGAGAATTACATTCCATTGACGGAGCGCCTTTATTTGCTGCCAGTAACCATCTCTTCGGTCAATGGCAATGGCATTCCTTCAACTCAGGCGGGTGTTATTTGGACTTCCATTAGCATGAATCTGCCGGGTGATAAAAAAACAGATGCCTCTATTAGTAATCTGGCTTATTGGGGAACATATAAGATGAATACGCAGGAACTTCCTTCTGTATATACGTTTACAATCAGTTCTGAAAGTGCAGTACAGCAAGATGAAACGATTTCTTTAGTAAAAGATTTGGATTTGGTTGATACATATAATCAGAAATATAATACATCTTATACTCCGCTTCCTGATAATGCTGATATTAATATAGAGGGACTTGATGCAACAATTGAGGTAGCAAAGATGGAATCAACTCCAGTTGTCGTAACTTTAAACTCTTTGGATAATTTGGTAGAAGGTACTACATATATGTTGCCTATCACCATGAAAGAAGTTTCAATAGGATTAAATATAAAGGAGGGGTATAATACGACATTTATAATTATTGATTATAAGAAAGCTGGAAGTGGTGGAGAAGGAGACTATACTCCCGATGATCCATCCGGTAAATTTGCATCGTTAGATTTGACAAATTCTAATATGTATGCTAATTATTATTTTGATTCCAATTTGCAAAAAGAATTATCAGCTTTCACTTATCAGATAAAGGTGAAAGCCAATTCTTTACCTAATGGACATATCTCTCGTTTCTTTGCTTTCAATGGTAATAATACTGTGATGATGCGCTTTGGAGAAGGTGGAACAGGTAATAGACTTCAGTTTGTCTTAGGAGGTGATGCCGGTAATCATTTTGCCAATAAGATGTTCTTGACTAATACATGGTATTTGCTTACTATTGTATACGATGGAAGTAAATTTACGATGTATGTAGATGGTGAAAAGGATATCGAAGTTAATTATACTGGATATTCAACTCTTTTTCAAGGGGTAGAAATCGGTATGTCATGGGCTGGATATCGTGAAGATCAGAAATTTGATGGCAGTATTGCTGAAACTCGAATATGGGAACGCGCGTTGAATGCAGAAGAAATTAAAGGTGGTTTGAATAGTGTAGATCCTGAATCTCCGGGGTTAATGGCTTATTGGAAAATGAATGAAGGTGAAGGTTATATTTTCCATGATGCAACAGGCAACGGCTATACGATTGACTGGTCGGATACTTGGCGTTGTCTGACAGAAACAGAGCCGAATCCTGGTACTCATTTGACTGATACTCATACTTATGTACAATGGGATAAGAGTGAAGAAAATGTGTGGGTTAAATAAGACCTATTAAAGTAGATAACATGAGGGTAGGGCAATCGTGTAATGAATTCGCTTTGCCCTCTTGTTTTATATTTATTCTCGATTGTTTATTAAATTTGTAGTGTCTATGAGGTGTCTTGTATAGATATATTACAAAGAATACCCCGTTGTCGATGGAAAAATAGAAAATATCATTGGCTGTTACAATACAATAATAATTTATAAATATACAATAATGTAGAACCTGGTTTATGAAAGCACTTTATCTTATCTTACTATTCTGTTTTTGTAGGATAGTTTCTTGGGCTCAGGAGCCGGCTTTAGGAAAGAGTTTGATATTCGAAGAGCGTGTTTTTAATTTTGGAACCATTGATGAAGAAAAAGGAGTTGTTTCTCATGAGTTTGAATTCCAGAATAAGGATAAGAAGGCTGTTGCTATCACTGGGGTAACAAGTGGTTGCGGCTGTGTTAAATTTGATTATCCTAAAAAACCGATACAACCCGGTGCTAAGGGAATTGTAAAAGTCTATTTCAATCCGATGTATCGTCCTGGTTTCTTTAGTAAGGAGATTGTTGTTTTAACGAATGAAAATCAGAATTATAATCGTATTTGGATAAAGGGAACGGTAAAACCGGGCGAGCATCCTGTATCAGACAGGTATCCTTATGAATATGGCAATGGACTGTGGATGAATTTTGAAGTTATGGCCTTTGGATATATGAAAGAAGGAGATAGAAAGGTTATGGATTTGAAGTTCATTAATAATACAGACAAGGAAATGAAGCTTTTCTTTATTGTAATGGACGGCAATACGGATGTAACTTTTACAAGTCCGTATATGATGAAGCCTAAAGAAGAGAAAGTAATGTCGGTTACCTATTCTTATACGGGTAAGTTTACTCGTTTGGCTTATGTATATCCGGTAGTTAATGGTAAACCTCTGGATAAACCTCTTAAGGTTGTTTGCACGGAGCCCTGATTTATTGTCTGTGAATAAATGATTGTTTTTTTAGTCGATTTGATTGAACATTACCAAAATAATAGAGTGAATTATGAAATGGTTTAATCCTTTTGTTACAATGTTAGTAGGGGGACTATGCATGATAAATTCAATACATGCCGAAAAGTTTCCCTATAAAGATGCTTCTCTTCCGACGTCGCAACGTGTAAATGATTTGCTGTCACGAATGACGGTGGAAGAGAAAGTAGGTCAGTTGCTTTGTGTATTGGGCTGGGATATGTATGAGATTAAGGGAGATAAGGTAATAGTTTCCGATAAATTTAAGGAGTTGGTAAAACGGAGTGCTGCCGGTATGCTATGGGCAACATACCGTGCTGACCCTTGGACTAAAAAAACGTTGGAAAATGGTTTGAATCCGGAACTGGCTGCAAAAGCTGGCAACGCATTGCAAAAATATGTGTTGGATAATACACGTTTAGGTATTCCTGTTTTTCTGGCAGAAGAAGCCCCTCATGGTCATATGGCGATTGGTACAACTGTCTTTCCAACTGGCATTGGTCTTGCTGCTACCTGGTCACCGGCTTTGATGGAAGAGATGGGAAAAGCGATTGGAAAAGAGGTGCGTCTGCAGGGGGCACATATTAGCTATGGCCCGGTATTGGATTTGTCACGTGACGCACGCTGGTCACGGGTAGAGGAAACATTTGGAGAAGACCCTGTGCTTGCCGGTAAGATGGGGGCTGCTGTGGTAGCCGGACTTGGAGGGGGTAAGTTGAATCTTCCCTATTCTACAATTGCTACATTAAAACATTTTTTAGCTTATGCAATTCCTGAAGCTGGACAAAATGGGAATTATGCAACTGTTGGTGAGCGTGATTTGAAGCAGAACTTTTTACCTCCGTTTCGCGATGCCATTGAAGCAGGAGCCTTGTCTGTAATGACTTCATACAATTCAATTGATGGGGTGCCTTGTACTTCCAATCATTATTTATTAACCGATTTATTGCGTAAGGAATGGGGATTTAATGGGTTTGTGGTATCCGATTTATATAGTATCGATGGGTTACACGCTTCTCATTTCACTGCTCCTACTCTGGCCGATGCCGGCAGGCAGGCTTTACAAGCTGGAGTGGATGTTGATTTGGGTGCTGAAGCGTTTGCTACTTTATGTGAATCAGTACATTCGGGAGCAGTGTCGGAATGCTTGGTAGATTCGGCGGTAGCTCATGTGCTTACACTGAAATTTGACATGGGATTGTTTGAGCATCCCTATGTCGATCCGAATGAAGCAAAGAAGGAAGTTCGTAGTGAGCAACACGTGGATTTAGCGCGTCGTATAGCGCAACAGTCTGTTGTTCTTCTTGAAAATAACGGAGTACTTCCATTATCGAAGTCAATAGGAAAAGTTGCTGTAATAGGACCGAATGCAGATAATCAATATAATATGCTGGGAGATTATACGGCTCCTCAGGAAGAAAGTAATGTAAAAACAGTATTGGAAGGAGTTTTGAGTAAACTCTCTGCCAGTCAGGTGGAGTATGTGAAAGGATGTGCCATTCGGGATACGAGTAATGTAGAAATGGAGAAGGCTGTTCATGCAGCACAATCAGCCGATGTGGTAATTGCTGTTGTCGGAGGATCAAGTGCTCGTGATTTCAAGACCAGTTATCTTGAAACGGGGGCGGCTGTTACCAGTAGTGCAACGGTCAGTGATATGGAGTGTGGTGAAGGATTTGACCGTGCCACTCTTTCATTGATGGGAAAACAGAATGAGCTGCTTGAGGCATTGAAAGCGACCGGAAAGCCATTGGTCGTTATTTATATAGAAGGCCGTCCGTTGGATAAGGTTTGGGCTCAGTCACATGCTGATGCTTTGTTGACAGCCTTTTATCCGGGACAGGAGGGAGGAATGGCTATTGCCGATGTTTTGTTTGGCGATTATAATCCGGCAGGACGCTTGCCTGTGTCTGTACCCCGCTCTGTTGGACAACTCCCTATTTATTATAATAAGAAAGCTCCCCAAAATCATGATTATGTAGAGCTGTCTGCTGCTCCGCTTTATGAATTTGGATATGGGCTGAGCTATACTAAGTTTGAATATACGGATTTGAATGTAAAGAAAGTGGCTCCAAGAGAATTTGAAGTTTCTTTTATAGTGAAGAATATAGGAAATGTTGACGGTGATGAAGTTGCACAGTTGTATGTACGTGATGAATTCGCTTCTGTTTCCCAGCCTTTGAAGCAATTAAAGAAGTTTACACGTTTCCATTTGAAAGCCGGAGCAACTCGAGAGGTAAAATTTACGTTGGGTGCTGATGACCTTTCATTGGTCGGAATGGATGGTAAATGGACGGTCGAACCTGGACGCTTTTTGCTGATGGTGGGAGCTTCCTCAGAAGATATTCGTCTTAATAAGGAAATTATTGTAGAATAACTTAAATCATAATTATGAAATTTGTGTTTACTCTTTTATCTCTGTTTTTGTTTCAGTGTGCTCTTGCGGTTCAACAGGCTGACAAAATAGATTTATCGGGAATCTGGCGTTTCCAGTTGGATCCGATGGGCTTTGGTAAGATTCCAGGCTCGGAACTTTATCAGACAAAATTGACTGAAACAATTATGTTACCCGGTAGTACGGATCAGGCTGGTAAGGGAATTCCGAATCAAGTAGCTTATGTGGACCGATTGTCACGGAAATATGAATATTGTGGACAGGCATGGTATCAGCGGGAAATTCTTATTCCACAAGATTGGTCAGGCAAGGAAATTATTCTGAATTTGGAACGCTGCCATTGGGAAACTGCCGTGTATGTTGATGGAGCTTTGGTTGGAACCGATGAACGTTTGTGTACTCCTAATCGTTTTGTGCTTACTAAATATTGTACTCCAGGTACCCATATTTTAACACTCTGTGTAGACAACAGAATGAAGTATCCTATGGATGTATGGAATCATACTTTGACAGAACATGCGCAAACTAACTGGAATGGGATCGTCGGAGAAATCTCACTGGAGGCTAAGATGCCTGACTATATAAAGCATGTAAAAGTATATCCGGATATAGAGAATGGACAGGTTACAGCTAAAATATATATCAATTCTTCGGAAAAGGCTGTGAAGGGAAATCTGATGCTTACTGTGTCCGAAAAGAATGGCAAAATTCTTGCTTCCGATTCAGAGGAAATTGAGCTTTCTTCCAACCAGTCTACTGTAGAAAGAATATTATCGGTTGGTAAGAAATTTAAATTGTGGGATGAGTTTAATCCAGCTTTGTATAATTTGACTGTAGAATGGACTGTAAATGGAAATAAAGCAAGTGTCTGCGAACAGTTCGGCTTCAGAAAAGTTGAAAAGGGAGCACATCATATACGTTTAAATGGTCGTAATATTCATTTACGTGGTTTGCTCGATTGTGCTGTTTTCCCATTGACGGGCTATCCGGCAACCGACGTGGAAAGTTGGCTGCGTATATTTCGTACGGTTAAGGAATATGGTTTGAATCATGTACGTTTCCATTCGTGGTGTCCTCCGGAAGCTGCTTTCTATGCTGCCGATGAGATAGGATTGTATTTACAGGTTGAGTTGCCTATGTGGGTAAAGAATGTTGGTAAATATCCGGAGCGCCGTGATTTCTTTGAAAAAGAGATGTATGCTGTTTTAGATGAATATGGCAATCATCCATCTTTTTTGCTGATGTGTAATGGAAATGAGAATGAGGGTGATTTTACTGTTTTGGAGGATTTGGTAAAGAAGGGACAGTCTTATGACAATCGTCATCTTTATTCTGCTTCTACTGCTCGCGATCATGTTAAATCTGATGAGTTTTATGTTTCTCATCTTACGGAAAAGGGCTGGATTACAGTTTATGATGGTCAGCCCTCTACAGATTGGGACCGCTCTAAAGAGTCGGATATCGATGTGCCGGTAATCGCTCATGAATCGGGACAGCGTTGTATGTTTCCTAATTTTAACGAAACATCCAAGTATACGGGAGTTCTGGAGCCGAGAAACTTTCAGATTTTCAAACAGCGTCTTGCTGCGAACGGAATGTTGCACAAAGCTGATGATTTTTTCAAGGCTACGGGCGCTCATACAGTATTGCAATATAAGGAAGTAAATGAAGCATTGATGCGCACGGCTAATTCTGGAGGCTTTCAGTTATTAGGATTGTCTGATTTCCCGGGGCAGGGTAGTGCTTTTGTAGGTATTCTGGATGCTTTTTGGGATAGCAAAGGGTTGGTTACTCCAGAAAAATACAGAGAATCGTGCGCTCCGGTTGTGTTGCTGGCTCGTTTCCCGAAACGTACATATTTGAATTCTGAAAGTTTTAATGTAAAACTCGAGATTTATCAGTACGGTGAAAAAAACTTGGCGAAAGGTAGCCTTGACTGGTGTCTTATAGGAGAAAATCAGAAAGTCATGGCTAAAGGTAAGTTAGGACATGCTATGTTACCTGTCGGAGGAGTTGATTCTTTAGGACAAGTGCAGGTACCGTTACATAATATTCAAGAAGCTGGCAAGTATACATTCAGAGTCTGCTTAGATAACGGCATTCAGAATGAATGGGATATTTGGGTTTATCCTCAGGAAATTAGTACACTGGTAAATAATATTCAGTATGTGAATACTTGGGAGGATGCTAAACAAAAATTGGGAAAAGGAGAAAATGTATTGTTTATACCAAGCAAGGTAAATGGTCGTAATACCAAGTTTACCGGACATTTCTGGAATCCTGTCATGTTTAACTGGGATCCGATGATTGTGGGAACGTGGATTGATTCGTCTCATCCGGCTTTTCAGTATTTTCCGACCTCTTATTATGCTGACTGGCAGTGGTGGGATATTTTGAATTATGGTAAAGCTGTAGATTTAACAGACTTGTATGAGCTTGAACCAGTTATTCAGAGTATTGATACTTATGAAGTTAATCGTAAACTGGCTATTGCTTTTGAAGTAAAAGTTGGTGATGGAAAACTTTTTGTGTTGTGCATGGATATCCAAAAAGATATGGATAAACGGATAGCCATGAAACAGCTTTTATATTCGATAAATGCGTACGTACATTCTACTGCTTTTTCTCCGAAAACGGAAGTTCCTTCTTATCTGCTGGATGCTATATTTCTGCCGGAAGCAGAAAGAAAGGTGAAAAGTGAGGAGAATGCTGCCATTCGTCAGTTACTCAATCAATAAAGGTTATTGACTAAAAACGTCTTGTCAAGGCATTGGAGGGCTTCCCTCCTAAGCTGAAAGTACATTTTTTCAGGTACTACGATGAATTTGTTTGTAACTGAGCATATACACATCTTATTCAGTGATATTTTGGTGTGAAAAAATGGTTAGTTCATTTTATAAAGATGGAGGCGATGATTTTGAATGCTTCTTCTACTATAATAAAAACTATGCTTAGAATAATAGGCTTTGAAAATTCGATTAATTAATAGAAATGAGGCTGTTTCAAAATGAAAAACTGAGATAGGCTTACTTATATCTATAAGTTACAACATAAAAATCTCCTACTTTAGTCTTTGTTTTCTTCAAATACAGGACTAAAAGTAGGAGATTTTTTCTAAATTTCAATCTATCAGATTTTTACTTTTGGCAATTCTATTTTAAGACAACCTCATTTTTATTGCAAGGTGAAAACCATACGGTCTTTTTGACTTAACGCCTCGTCGAATGTGAACCCTTCCCATTCGAAAGTTTTCAGTGCTTCTACATCTTCGATACGGTTTTTCAGGATGAAGCGTGTCATTTCTCCTCTGCACATTTTGGCATAGACAACTACTGTTGTGGGCTTACCATTCTTGTATACCATAAATTCGGGAGTAATAACCCTTACGGCTTGAGTAATTTTTTCCCAGTGAAATAGACCTTTCATTTCGGCACTTGCCAGATTGACCAAAACTCCGCCTTGCTTTTTAATTTCTGTGATGAAATAATCTGTCAGCAGGGAACGCCAGTATTCGAACATTGTTGCATCTCCATGTTCTGGCATGCGTACGTCACCCTCCAGACGATAACTTTTTATCAAATCGAGCGGGCGCAGTAGTCCGTAAAGGAAAGAGGTAATGAACAGATGGTCTTGGGTATATTCCCAGTCTTCGTCGGTAAAATCTTTTGGATTAAGACGCTTGAATACGATACCTGTATATGCAAGTAAAGCTGGAAGAGAGTGGCTTTCTGGTGAGAAGAACTCGTGATACCTGAGAACGTTTTCGGCTGCTAACTTATTGTTTATTCGTAACAGACTTGACAAATCTTTAGCACTGAACTGTGCCATGTTCATGGCATTTTCACGGGCCTCTTTCTCAAAATGGGGTATTGTTGTAAAAGGAACCTGCTGGCGGTTGCGTGCAGTCATTGTCTTGGCGCACGAAATATAAATCATCATAAGCGGTAGCTGTTTTTGTTAAAACTCATTACAAAGATACGTCCTGTCAGGGATTTTTGTTCAGAAAAAACATATATTTGTTGATGATAGCGTGAATCGTTTTATTTAAATTCTGATAATATATGATGAAATCGTTGAAAATCGGCGGCCTGATAATGGTTTTAATGCTGTTTTTTATGGGAGCGAATGCTCAGACAAGTACAGAGAAAGTGAAAATAGGTGATACAATGCCTCAGTTTACACTGAATTCGGAAGTGTATGGAACCGTTACTCCTGCCGACTTGAAGGGTAAGGTAGTTTTGGTTAGTCTGTTTGCTACGTGGTGTGGACCGTGCCAAAAGGAACTTGCCGAGGTACAGAGTACGCTTTATCCAAAGTATAAAGATAATGAGAATTTCCGTTTGCTGGTGATTGGTCGTGAGCATACTGATGCTGAGCTGACTAAATATAACACCCGTAAGAAGTTTACTTTCCCGCTTTATCCGGATCCTAAGCGTGAAGTCTTTTCATTGTTTGCCGACCAGAGTATTCCACGTGCTTATTTGTTTGGCAAGGATGGAAAGTTGATATATACATCTACGGGATATACTCCCGAAGAGTTTCAGAAACTGATGAGTACTATTGAAGAAGCTTTGAAGTAATTAACTCTGGTATCGGAATGCTATGAATGAAATTGAGAAAATGAGGAATGGCCTGCTTGCTGATTTCAGCTCTCCTGAAATACAGAGCAGCTTTTATCATTGTAAGAAACTGTTGGCTAAGTTTCGGGCAATGACTCTTTACGATGACGATTACCGTAAGGTACTGGAAGATCTGGTGCCGGGAATACCTGCGACATCGGTTATTCAGCCACCTTTCTTCTGCGATCACGGACATGGCATACGGTTGGGAGAACATGTGTTTGTCAATGCCGGATGTACTTTTCTTGACGGGGCTTACATTACGATAGGTGATTATACCCTGATTGCTCCAAATGTACAGATTTATACTCCTCATCATCCTATCGATTACCGTGAGCGTCGTGCTTCTAAGGAATATTCATATCCGGTGACTATTGGTAAGGATTGCTGGATTGGAGGAGGAGCTATTATTCTTCCGGGAGTGACGATTGGCGACCGGTGTATTATCGGTGCTGGAAGCGTGGTTACGAAAGATATTCCTTCCGATAGTCTGGCTGTAGGTAATCCGGCTGTTGTCAAACGGAAATTGAATACTCCGGAAAAGGAATCTGTGGATTAACTACTGTTTTTTTAGATGAAATAAAACGTGAGCTTGATATAAAACTTTCTTGCTGTGGCAAGGTGGGGGTTATATCGGACTCACGTTTATGTTATTGTAGGAAAACTATTCAATGTTTTACAGAGATTGGCAGATTATATGCTTTGCGCTTGGATTTGATTTCTTTTGCAAGTATATTGGCTTGTGTATCATCTATATGTTGATTTTTCAGCATGATTTCTATGTCTTTTATCGAGTTTTCCAGTGCTTGAGCTTGAGGCTGGGACAAATGGAAGTAATCATCGTCGCCATGGAAATACAGAAGTCTCAATTTTGCCAGCATCAGCTCTGACTTCAGGGCCACTATTCCCCTGAAATCATGAACAGGCAGGCTCTTGTCTTGGCTTAAATTCAGCTCTGTGCTGGAGGCTTCGATAAATGAAATTCTCTTTTCCTGCCTGAAATCATTTCCATCATAGTCGATTGAGCAGATATTGTATTTACCGTCAATGATGTCCAAAAAGAAAATCCGGTCTTTGGTATATTGTACTTTGTCTACATTGCCTATTGTTGATGCTATATTTTGTTGTCTGAGCTCCTTTATATGCTGTCCGTTGAAATCACTTTTTATGATTTTCATTTTTTCGTTTTTCGTAGATAAGTAATACCAGTATCCGTTGGCATATATGGCTTCGGTCTTAATTATTTCTCCTTGTGTATCGAATCTTCTGATTACACATTTTTCATTGTCGAACTTGTTTCCGGAGGTTGTGTAGATTTGTTCCTGTAAATTTAAATAAGGTTTTGCATGCTCGAATGTTGTGTAAAATAGTTCGTCCGAACACAGAAAATATTTATTGATGCTCGATATTGTGGTAAGATTATAGCTGCTGGCGTCATCGAATGTTGCATCTGCATTATACCAGTTGCCATCTATGTAAATTCTGTTCCATGCGTGTCCTGAGGTTCCGGGTATGGGACCTGTTACATACTCGGTTTGAATGCCTAATCCGTTTAACAATAGTGAGAGTGAAAGGCTATATCCCTGACATACGGCTTTATGAGTGATGAATGCTCCCAATGCAGAAAATGAACTATATGCCAGATTGGGATATTCTTCATTCCTTTCTCCGTAAATAATTTCTTTACACAGTTTCTGATAAAGTGTATAGGCTATTTCTGCCGGTGTCATCCGATAGTCCAACTCCATGTAGAATGTTTCGATGGCTTCTTCCATAGCTGGATAGATATCATGGATGATGGCAGGTAATACTGCGTATTGAGGAATAAAGGTTGCCAGGTATTCCGGGTGTTGTAAATCGACTCTGTAGCCGATATTCCCACTGACTTTCAGATGAAACAGGAGAGGGTTGTTTCTTATAAAACAATTGTATAGGCTATCTGCCTTATCGGAAGAAATATTGAATTCTCTGACGTCTATTTCTTTCTCTCCCTGTAGCACTCCGTTGGTTAGTCTTTGAAATAATTTTAATGCATCGGTTGGAGAATTATTCTCTTCTTTTTCGTCTGTTCCGTCAGAATTTTCTGTGTCATCGGTAGAACCGGTTGGTACGTTACTGGGTTCTTTAGCCTTTTCTTCCAGTTTTTCTTTTTTGCATCCGGTAAAAAACAGGCTGAACATCAGAAAAAAGAAGGCGATTGGAGTCAGTAGTTTCATAAGAATAGTATAGTTAATTGTGGTAATATAAGTCTGTCAGGTATAATTTTATGTAACAATTTTGATTGCTTAAAGGTTTTGAGCTATAAATAAAAATTCCCTGTCTCCGAATTCAGGTTAATCATAATCTGAGATTCGGAAACAGGGAATATTATTTTATGAGCTTGTATTGTCGGTTATTTATATTCCTGCCAGCTCTTTATCTGTATATCTTCCTGTTTCATGCTACAGAAAGCTTCAATGAATGCTTTTGCCAGACGGGCGTTGGTCATTAATGGAATATTATGATCTATTGCTCCACGACGGATACGATATCCGTTTGTCAGCTCACGTTTGGAGTGGTTTTTCGGAATGTTGACTATCAAATCGAACTTATGCTCGGCAATCATCTTCATCACATTGTTTTCGGCATGTGGGCGTTCGTCGGGCCAGAATACAGGAGTCGTCGGTATTCCATGTGAGTTGAGGAAGGTTGCCGTACCTGCTGTTGCATAAATGTGGTAACCATTTTTGCTCAGCATGTGACTGGCATCCAGTAAATCAACTTTCGATTTAGTAGCTCCAGAAGAGAGAAGTATCGATTGTTTCGGAATCTTATAGCCTGTTGCAATCAGAGCATTGAGCAAAGCTTCGTTAAAATCGTCACCTAAACAGCCGACTTCTCCGGTTGATGACATGTCGACGCCTAATACAGGGTCGGCATTCTGAAGGCGTGCAAACGAGAATTGTGAAGCTTTTACCCCGATACGGTCGATGTCGAATGCTGACTTATCCGGGCGGGTATATGGAGCATCGAGCATGATACGTGTCGCTGTTTCGATAAAATTGCGTTTCAAGACCTTGGAAACAAACGGGAAACTACGTGAAGCACGCAAATTACATTCTATAACCTTCACTTCATTTTTGCGGGCAAGATACTGAATGTTGAACGGACCGGAGATATTTAATTCCTGTGCAATCCGGCGACTGATTTTCTTGATTTGTCGCGCTGTAGAGAAATAAATTTGTTGAGCAGGGAATACGAGTGTTGCATCTCCCGAATGTACTCCTGCATATTCAATATGCTCTGAAATAGCATATTCTACTATTTCACCATTTTGTGCTACAGCATCGAATTCTATTTCTTTGGTTTCTTGCATGAACTGTGAAACAACTACCGGATATTCTTTCGAAACCTCACTTGCCATCTGCAAGAAGCGGGTAAGCTCTTCTTCGTCGTAACATACGTTCATGGCGGCGCCACTTAATACATACGACGGACGGACCAGTACCGGATAACCTACCTTGGCAACAAAGGCTTTTACGTCGTCCAGACTTGTCAGTTCCTGCCATGCGGGCTGGTCTATTCCTAACTGGTCGAGCATAGCCGAGAACTTGTTTCTGTTTTCGGCACGGTCGATAGATATAGGAGATGTTCCTAAAATAGGAACCGACTGGCGATAAAGTTTCATGGCAAGATTATTTGGAATTTGTCCACCTACAGATACGATTACTCCACGTGGCTGTTCCAAATCGATGACATCGAGTACGCGTTCGAATGACAATTCATCGAAATACAGGCGGTCGCACATATCGTAATCGGTAGAAACTGTTTCTGGATTATAGTTGATCATAATTGACTTATATCCCAGCTTGCGTGCTGTCTGAATGGCATTGACTGAGCACCAGTCAAATTCTACTGATGAACCGATACGGTAGGCACCCGAACCAAGTACAACAACAGATTTTTCGTTCTTGTAGTAATTGACGTCATACCCTTCGGCACCGTACGTCATATAGAGGTAATTTGTCAGTTCCGGATGCTCGGATGCGACTGTATTGATACGTTTTACGGCTGGCAGTATGCCCAATTTCTTACGATAAGCACGTACGGCAAGATTCTCTTTTTCCATATTGCCGGTAGTTGGTTTCAAAACGAAGCGTGCAATCTGGAAATCCGAGAACCCCAATACTTTTGCTTCGCGTAGAATGTCGGCAGGAAGTTCTTCCAGTGAGTTATACGATTGCAGTTTGGCCTTATAGTCAACAATATTTTTTAGTTTACCTATGAACCAAGGGTCTATTTTAGTTAAGTCGTAAATACGCTGGATATCATATCCTTCTTCCAAAGCCTGTGCAATGGCAAATATTCGTAAGTCTGTAGGGTTGGCAAGCTCGTCGTCCAGATTGTCGAAGCGTGTGTGGTCATTACCAACAAAACCATGCATGCCTTGTCCGATCATACGGAGTCCTTTCTGGATGATTTCCTCAAACGAACGTCCGATAGACATAATTTCACCAACCGATTTCATGCTGGAACCGATGCGGCGTGATACACCGACAAATTTGGTTAAATCCCAGCGTGGAATCTTGCAAATTAAATAGTCGAGTGAAGGAGCTACATATGCCGAGTTCGGAGTGCCCATTTCACCGATTTCATCAAGTGTATATCCTAATGCGATTTTGGCAGCAACAAAAGCGAGCGGATATCCTGTTGCTTTGGATGCTAAAGCAGAGGAACGGCTGAGGCGGGCATTTACTTCAATTACACGATAGTCATTTGTGTCGGCGTTGAAAGCATATTGGATATTACATTCTCCTACAATGCCTAAATGGCGGATGCATTGTTTTGATAAGTCTTGCAGCATGGTGACCTGATCTTGTGTCAGAGAACAAGTAGGAGCAACAACGATGGATTCACCTGTATGAATACCCAGTGGGTCGAAGTTTTCCATACTTGCAACGGTAAAGCAATGGTCGTTTGCATCGCGGATTACTTCAAATTCTATTTCTTTCCATCCTTTAAGTGATTCTTCTACTAATATCTGTGGAGAGAACGTAAAGGCACTTTCTGCCAGTTCAATGAATTTTTCTTCATTGGGACAGATTCCGCTTCCCAGTCCGCCAAGAGCATATGCCGAACGAATCATGACTGGATAGCCTATACGACGTGCAGCAGTCAGTGCGTCTTCCATGTTTTCTACGGCTTGGCTGACTGGGGTCTTCATTTCTATTTCATTCAACTTCTTGACGAACAGATCACGGTCTTCCGTATACATGATTGCATCTACCGATGTACCCAGAACTTTTACACCATATTCTTTCAGTACTCCTGTCTGATACAATTCAGTGCCACAGTTCAGGGCAGTTTGTCCTCCAAATGCAAGCAAGATTCCGTCGGGACGTTCTTTCTTAATAATTTCGGTTACGAAATAAGGAGTTACAGGAAGAAAATATACTCGGTCGGCAATACCCTCCGAGGTTTGGATAGTAGCGATATTAGGATTGACTAATACAGAACTGATACCTTCTTCACGCAAGGCTTTCAGCGCCTGAGAGCCTGAATAGTCGAATTCTCCGGCTTGTCCGATCTTGAGTGCACCTGAGCCGAGCACCAGGACTTTCTTTAATTCTTTCTTCATGGTGTTTTATTAATATAGATTTATTGGTTGTCATTCATTATCTTATACATGCAAAGAAACAATTAATTTTGAAGAAAACAAAGGATTTGCTTATCTTTGCTGCTAATTAATAACTATCAAAGATATAATGATGAAAAAGGAGAAAATTATACTTACCGGCGACCGTCCTACCGGAAAATTGCATATCGGACATTATGTTGGTTCGTTGCGTCGTCGTGTAGAACTTCAAAATTCGGGACTCTACGATAAGATATTTGTGTTCGAGGCCGATGGACAGGCATTGACTGATAATATAGACAATCCGGAGAAGGTTCGTCAGAATGTGATCGAAGTAGCCCTTGATTATCTGGCTGCCGGTTTGGATCCAGCTAAATCTACTATCTTCATCCAGTCACAGATTCCGGAACTTTATGAATTGAGCTTCTATTTTATGGACTTGGTGACTGTTTCTCGTTTGCAGCGTAATCCTACTGTGAAGACAGAAATCCAGATGCGTAACTTTGAAACGAGCATTCCTGTAGGATTCTTTACTTATCCTATCAGTCAGGCTGCTGATATTGCTGCTTTCAAAGCTACTACAGTGCCAGTAGGTGAAGACCAGGAGCCGATGATTGAGCAGACCAGAGAAATTGTACGTCGTTTCAATTATATTTATGGTGAAACGTTGGTTGAACCAGAAATTCTGTTGCCGGATAATGCCGCTTGTATGCGTTTGCCGGGAACGGATGGAAAGGCAAAAATGAGTAAGTCATTGGGAAACTGCATTTATTTATCTGATTCGGCCGATGAAGTTGAAAAGAAGGTAAAGAGTATGTATACCGATCCAACTCATATTAGGGTCAGCGATCCAGGAAAACTGGAGGGTAATTGTGTCTTTACTTATCTGGATGCATTCTGTCGTCCGGAACATTTCGAGCGTTATTTGCCTGATTATCCGAACCTGGATGAACTGAAGGCTCACTATACTCGTGGGGGACTGGGAGATATGAAGGTAAAGAAATTCTTGGCAGCTATCATGCAGGAGGAACTTGCTCCGATACGTGACCGTCGTAAAATGTTCGAAAAGGATATTCCGGCAGTATACGATATGTTGAAGAAAGGTTGTGAAGTAGCTCGTGAAACAGCTGCCCAGACAATGTCTGAAGTACGTAGCGCTATGAAAATTAATTATTTCGATGATGCAGCACTTATAGCCGAACAGGCAAAACGTTTTGGTCAGGAATAATATTCAGGCTTTATAATTGAGTATAGCAGATAAGTCGCCATCCGGATATATGCAGATTTTTGCATTAACCGGTTGGCGATTTTTGTTTGTATAGGATGAACAAAAAAAGGAAATGAGCTGTTCCTTATTATATATGCTTATTTGTTCATCTTAAAAAACATTACTTATGAAGAAGATTGCGCTGAGTTGTATACTCTTGTTTTTGTCTTTGGGCTTTGGACTGGCTCAGGAAAATTCATATCAATTATCAAGTCATATTCTGGATATTACTCAGGGAAAACCTGCTCCTAATGTGAAAATCAGTCTGTATAAACAACAGGCTGACGGAAAATGGAAAATGGTAGAAGAAAAACTGACCGATGAAAATGGACGTGTTAAGGATTTCTTAAAAGAAGATGGTACAGAGCATGATGGGGTATATAAACTTATTTATCATGTAAAACCTTATTTTGACTTGCTGGGAGAAGATACATTTTATCCATTTGTAGAAGTTGCTTTCGAAATAAAGGGGAAGAGTCACTATCACGTGCCTATAACTTTATCTCCTTATGGCTATTCTACATACCGTGGAAATTGATATTAAAGGTTGGTTGCAAAGGCATCGAAGCCCTAAAAAATACTTTTTTGCTTGCTTTACGGCTGTTTTTGTAAAAAAATGAAGCAAATATTTGCATATTCAAAATAAAGCCGTACCTTTGCAACCGCAATTGAGAACGAGAGATTAGGGCGTTTAGCTCAGCTGGTTCAGAGCATCTGCCTTACAAGCAGAGGGTCGGCGGTTCGAATCCGTCAACGCCCACCACTAAACCTACTCTTGTTTTTCAATTCACTTTTGGGGCGTTTAGCTCAGCTGGTTCAGAGCATCTGCCTTACAAGCAGAGGGTCGGCGGTTCGAATCCGTCAACGCCCACTCCCAAAAAGTATAAATGGTCAAATTTTCCCCTTTGGGGCGTTTAGCTCAGCTGGTTCAGAGCATCTGCCTTACAAGCAGAGGGTCGGCGGTTCGAATCCGTCAACGCCCACAAATGAGAACTTTTTTTAATGTCTTTTGGACGTTTAGCTCAGCTGGTTCAGAGCATCTGCCTTACAAGCAGAGGGTCGGCGGTTCGAATCCGTCAACGTCCACTTCAAGAGCTTCATCAGTCCGATGAGGCTCTTTTTTTATTTTCCACACTTGAACATTCTTTTCGGAGTTGTTGTTCTATTTATAATTGACTTAAGTACATGACAAAAATTTGAATACATCGAATTTGGGTGTGTATGTCGGTCGGAAAAGCACGTTTGAGATTTCCTCAAGACCATACTTGACCAATGA
>NZ_DBMACV010000052.1:0-24279 GCF_057861905.1 Phocaeicola sp.
AAAGATACAAAATCTTTAGGTAATAACAAAGCCCCAGCTTGTGAAAGTCGGGGCTTTGTGCTAAAAAAGAAGGTGTGCTTTTTGACACACCTTCTTTTTTCATCTTATATTTATTGGATACCTTTCCGCTGTTTGTATTCATCGATTCGCTTCTGGAAGGCTTCTTCTTTTTTTCCGCCGTTGGAATGGAATATCAGTGCTTCGGGAATCTCTTTTCCACGGTCTTCCAGTCGGGATTTTCCGGTTTTATCTTTTATTATATCGACAGCATCGTATAAGTCATTGGTCGTGGCATCGTAGGCGTTCATGGTGAGGGTGTCGCCATGTACACGGATTTGCTGATAGTAACGGCTGCCTGTTCCGAACTTGTCGAACCGCTTGTCGAACTCGATGTAGTAGTTTTTGGGTGAGCAGTGACTGACTGTATAAACCGGTGCTTGGGCTTCTCCATTTTCACCGTGGGCAGTCATACGGGCATAAGCGTGTTCGTGTCCTTGCAGTACGAGATCGACTCCATATTCCTCAACCAGCGGGTTGAACATGGTACGTTGAAACAGGTTGTTCATACTGCCTTTAATGGAGTATAGCGGATGATGAAGTACGACGATCTTCCATCGTGCATTGCTTTTCTTGAGTTGTTCTTCCAACCATTTTTTCTGAGTCCATAGATAGAAGAACTCGCGGTTGCTGTCGAGGCAGAAGATTTGCATGTCGTTGTACTTCAGGGTATATACCTGATTCTTTCCGACCATTGAGTCGAGGTAGTAAGAGAATACCAGTGAGAAACGGCGTTCCAGCTTGCGAATGATGTATTTCAAATATTCATGGTTGCCGGTAACCGTAATGACAGGATAGCGTTGTCCGATGGAATCCAGTCCGCGATATGTTTCTTCCCAACGTTGTTCAGTTGGACGTTCGGTCAGGTCGCCTCCGAAAACAAGAAATTCGGTATCGGGATGGCGGCGCAGAGCTTCGCGAAAGAAATCGTTGGCTTTTCCATGGATGCTGTCTTGTACATCGCCCACATACATAAATGAATAGTCTTTTCGGGTTGATTGATTGTACGTATGGAAACTGTACCATGGCGAAGTCTTGTCTTCATTGCATACCCGATAGGTATAATAACGGTCGGGCTGCAGGGAACGGAGTTTGGCTACATAGTAAGCAGCCATTCCACTGCGCGAACGGAAGGTTTCTCCCTGTGCCTCAATCTGTATAGTATCTTTAGAAAGGGTGTCTACCAGGTCGACGTGTGACGGTACGACTATGGAATCGTATTGCCAGCTGATGTTGCGTGACAATTCGTTCTCGTCACCGAAAGTGAGCAGTACTCGTCCCGGTTCTGATAATGGTGCATAGGGGAGTTCTTCTTCGTTATGGAACCAGGCGCTCCAGCGCGAGTTGATCCAAAGTCCGAGTGCTACAATGACAACCAGTGTAATGCTAAGTCGGATGATAGTTTTCTTTTTCATGTTGTGATAGATTGGTATTCGGTTACAAATATAGAAAATGGTGTTTTAAATATCTTATTTTGCGTCCTGTTTTACAGAAAAGTTATTTTAAAATAAGGTCTTGAAAGGGTTTGGAAAAATATCGTTAACTTTGCCTTTCCTAATCCCAAAAACATTGGCAATGAAAAAAGAATTGTTTTCGAATGTGCTTTCCTTAATATGGAATTTGTTTGTTATTTATGTGTGTTATTCGCTTTGCCGTCTGACTTTCTTGCTCGAGAACTTCCGTCTGTTCAGTGAAAATCTGACGTTAGGGTATGCGCTGAACATGTTCGGGGCAGGCATTATCTTCGATACAACGGCAATTCTGTATAGTAATGCCTTGTTTATTCTGTTGTTTTTGCTACCGTTTCACTGGAAAGAAAATGTCAAGTTTTATAAGGTGGTCCGCTGGGTTTTTACGGTAGTCAACGGTTTTTTCCTGATATCGAATCTGGTGGATTGTGTATATTTCCGTTTTTCCGGACGTCGCACAACAATGAGTGTTTTTCAGGAATTTGGCAATGAAGGTGGAGGAAATTTAGCTTCCATTTTTATGGATGAATTTATTTCGCACTGGTATCTGGTAGTACTGGCAGCGGTATTTTGCTATGCTATCTATAAATTATATCGTGCACCGCGGAATATTCCGGTATATAGTAAATGGCAATATTATCTGTTGCAGACGGTTACCTTACTGATTGCCATACCGTTTACGGTGTTTGGTATGCGTGGAGGTATGACGACTGCTACGCGTCCGATTACTATTAGTAATGCAAATCAGTATGTAGATCGTCCGCTGGATGCGGGTGTGGTACTGAATACACCGTTTTCTATTTTCCGTACACTTGGGAAAAAGGCTTTTATTGTTCCCGACTATATGCCCGACAGTGAAGCGATTGCTGTATATTCTCCGGTGCATGTTCCTGCCGATTCGGTACAGTTCAAGCCGATGAATGTGGTTGTAATTATCTGGGAGAGCTTTACTAAGGAATTTGTAGGCAGCCTGAACCGTGATCTGGATAATGGAAAGTACAAAGGGTATACGCCGTTTATTGATTCATTGTTGACGAAGAGTCTGAGTTTTACATATACATATGCCAACGGGCGAAAGAGTATCGAGGGAATGCCTTCGGTCTTGTCGTCCATACCGAGTTTTGTTGAGCCTTTCTTCCTTACGCCGGCTTCACTGAATGATGTGTCCAGTATAGCAGGTGAACTGACCAAAAATAAAGGATATTATTCGGCTTTCTTCCATGGAGCTATGAACGGTTCGATGGGATTTCAGGCATTTGCCCGTTCGGTAGGGTTTACCGATTACTTTGGGCGTACGGAATACAATGAAGACCCACGCTATCACGGGGATGATGATTTCGACGGTACATGGGCTATCTGGGACGAAGAGTTTCTGCAATACTATTGTGATAAGATGACAGAATTTAAGCAGCCGTTTGTTACTTCCGTATTTACGGCAAGTTCACATCATCCGTTTGCTCTACCGAAACGTTATGAAGGTAAGTTCCCCGGCGGACCGACTCCGCTTCAGCGTTGTATCGGTTACACGGATCATGCCTTGCAGCTCTTTTTTGAGAAAGCTTCCCGTCAGCCTTGGTTCAATAATACCCTGTTTGTGATAACTGCCGATCATACCAGCTTTGGTACATATCCTGAGTATCTGACTGACTTGGGACTGTATAGCGTTCCTATTCTGTTTTATGCTCCCGGGATGCCGGAGCTTCGCGGTATGGAGGACAAGATTGTAGAACAGATAGATATTATGCCTACCGTACTGGGATTGCTGGGTTACGATCGTCCGTATATCAGTTTCGGACAGGATGCGCTCCAGACTCCGGCAGATGAGAAATTCTCAGTAAATAATGTAATGGGTACAAATGTCTATCAGTTTGTAAAGGGAGATTACATGATTCAGTTTGACGGAGAGAAAGTACTGAAGGCTTATCGTTACCGTACCGACCGTCTGTTGAAAGATGATGTGAAGGATACTATGCCTCAGGACACACTTCGGGCAATGGAAACACAACTGAAATCGTTTATCCAGCAGTATATGCAACGTATGAATTCAAATAATCTTGTTTACAGAAAATAAAATTTGCATTTATTGTATTGCCTGCTGGAGGATTAGCGAAAAACTATGATTATCAGAAATACAAAAAATGGCAAGCTTTACGAAGCCTGCCATTTTTTGTATTTATATATATACTGCTGTTATCAGTTCTTGTTGGCACGTTTACGTTCTGTTTCGTCCAGAATGATTTTACGCATACGCATACTCTTCGGAGTTACTTCTACATATTCGTCCTCTTTAATGTATTCCAGAGCTTCTTCCAGTGAGAAGATTACCGGAGGGATGATACGAGCCTTTTCATCAGAACCGGAAGCACGCATATTGGTCAGTTTCTTCGATTTGGTTACATTGATGACCAAGTCGTTTTCGTGAACGTGTTCTCCCACTACCTGACCGGCATATACTTCTTCTTGTGGATAGATAAAGAATTTTCCACGATCTTGCAACTTGTCGATAGCATATGCAAATGCAGTTCCGCTCTCCATGGCAATCATAGAACCATTGGTACGGCGAGGAATATCACCTTTGTATGGCTGGTATTCTTTAAAGCGGTGAGCCATGATGGCTTCTCCCTGCGAAGCTGTCAGTACGTTTGTACGCAGACCGATGATACCACGTGAAGGCATATCGAATTCAATATTTACACGGTCACCCTGAGTTTCCATAGAAACCATTTCACCTTTACGGCGGGTTACCATATCAATCATCTTGCTGGCAAATTCTTCGGGTACGCTGATAGTCAGCTCTTCAATCGGCTCGCATTTTACGCCGTCTATTTCCTTGAAGATAACCTGAGGCTGTCCTACCTGAAGCTCGTAACCTTCACGACGCATGGTTTCGATCAGTACAGACAAGTGCAGCACACCACGTCCGGAAACAATCCATTTACCATCTTCATTTTCCGTCTTGCGTACGCGCAATGCCAGGTTCTTGTCGAGCTCTTTCATCAGACGGTCGTGAATATGACGTGAAGTAACGTACTTACCTTCCTTACCGAAGAACGGAGAATCATTGATGGTGAACAACATGCTCATGGTCGGTTCGTCGATAGCGATAGGAGGCAGTGGTTCCGGATTTTCGAAGTCACAGATTGTATCGCCGATTTCGAAGCCTTCTACACCTACGATGGCACAGATATCGCCCGAAGATACAGACTGAACTTTTTTACGGCCCAAGCCTTCGAATGTATGCACTTCTTTGATTTTTGATTTAACCATGGTTCCGTCGCGTTTGGCAAGTGTTATATTCATGCCTTCGCTGAGTGTTCCACGATGTACACGACCTACGGCGATACGACCTGTATATGAAGAATAATCGAGTGATGTAATCAGCATCTGCGGGGTTCCTTCCAACTGTTGAGGAGCCGGTATGTATTTTATGATGGCATCCAGTAGCGGGGTAATGGTTCCGGTAGGAGTTTTCCAGTCTTCGCCCATCCAGTTGTTCTTTGCTGAACCGTAAAGAACCGGGAAATCGAGCTGGTCTTCGGTAGCGTTGAGGCTGAACATCAAGTCGAATACCATTTCGTAAACCTCTTCCGGACGGCAGTTAGGCTTATCTACTTTATTGACAACCACGATAGGCTTCAATCCAATTTGCAAAGCTTTTTGCAGTACGAAGCGTGTCTGCGGCATCGGGCCTTCGAACGCATCGACCAACAGGATACATCCGTCTGCCATGTTCAAGACACGTTCTACTTCTCCACCGAAGTCGGCGTGTCCCGGAGTATCAATAATATTGATCTTTGTACCATTGTAGTTGATGGAAACGTTCTTTGAAAGGATAGTTATACCTCTTTCACGTTCCAGATCATTGTTATCCAGCACCAATTCGCCATTGGTTTGGTCATTGCGGAATAAGTGTCCCGCCAGCATCATCTTGTCCACCAATGTAGTTTTTCCGTGGTCTACGTGGGCAATAATGGCAATGTTTCTGATATCTTGCATACTATACCTAATAGAAATATTATTTGGAGTGCAAAGTTACGATTTTTCTTTGATATTTGTAGTGAAAATCTTGATTTTGGGTGAATAAAGTTGGCGGATTGCGATATAGCCGGGCTCTACAGGTGGGTGTTGAAAACGTGATACTTGAAATCCTTGTCGATGAATTTCGTGTGCAGATGACAGGCGCAGGAATATATTTCGGGGCGATTATCAATATTTTTTCGCTTAACTCATTGTTATATGGAAGATTATCTTTACCTTTGCACCGCAAAATCAAAATTTATATATTTTAAACAGTCAAAATTATGTATTTAGACGCAGCTAAAAAACAAGAAATCTTTGGAAAGTACGGAAAGTCTAACACTGATACTGGCTCACCTGAAGCACAGATTGCATTGTTTTCATACCGTATTTCTCACCTGACTGAGCACATGAAGCTCAACAGAAAAGATTATAGCACTGAAAGAGCTCTGACAACACTGGTAGGTAAGCGTCGTTCTTTGCTGAATTACCTGAAGAGCCGCGATATCGAAAGATACCGTGCCATTGTTAAGGAACTCGGTCTGCGTAAGTAATCCGTTACTTGCTGCAACGAAAAACAAATCGAGCCGCCTCCTCAAGGAAGAGCGGCTCGATTTGTTTTTATAGGATTCGTTTTGGTTTATTCCGGATATTGAAGTTGTGCTTCTGTAATGTTTTCCAGTACTTCGTGCAGATATTTTGCAGCTTCCCAGCGTGCCATCGGAAGATTCATCATCAGATAGTTGCCACAGTCCTTTGCGCTGGCTCCGGGTACATCTCCCTCATAACCGGCAATGAAGCGGAAAGTTTCTTGCATCAGCGGGAGGATATCTTTCGATTCGAGATCACCTTTTACTACCAGATAATTGCCGGTAAGACATCCCATCGGGCCCCAGTAGATGATTTTGTCAGCCCACACAGGATGATTGCGCAGGAAGGTAGCAGCCAAGTGCTCCATGGTATGGATAGCCGACGGGCTAAGACACGGTTCGCGGTTCGGCTCTTTCATGCGGATATCGAAGGTTGTTACGATTTCGTTTCCTACAGTATCTTTGCGTGATACATAAATACCACGTAACAGGCGGATGTGATCGACGGTAAAACTTGGTATTTTTTTCATAATTCTCTTGGTTTTATTATAATTTGTTTGGCAAAGCCTTTAAGAATGTTTCAGTAACGTGGAAGGAACGGTCGGCCATTTCTCCCCAGAAATTCTGGTATTGTTCGAAGTGCTTGTCTGCTCCCGGAGTATCACTGATAATGCGGAAACTGATGAAAGGAACTTTATACAGGTAGCAAACCTGAGCTATGGCTGCCGATTCCATGTCGACGGCAAGACCTTCGGGGAAGTTACCCTTAATGGCTTCCAGTTCGCTGCGGTCGGTTATGAACTTGTCACCGCTGCAAATCAGTCCGCCGTGGATAGCTGTTTCCGTATCGAGCGACATAGCACAGTTGTAAAGCGTTTCGTTGCCGTTAAAGAAAGTAGGGAGTCCCTGAATTTGTCCGTATGCATTTCCTTCGCCACACCATACGTCGTGATATACAATCTGACGGCTTACTACTACATCCATTACTTTCAGGCAAGTATCTATTCCTCCTGCCACTCCTGTACTGATAATGCAGTCGGGCTCAAAATTGCGGATCAGTTCTACGGCTCCGGCTGCTGCATTCACTTTGCCTATGCCGCATTGCATCAGTATGATGGTATTGTTTCTGATGGTTCCTTCGATATAATTAAAAGGACCTTTGGTACATTCGGTTTTTTCTCTCAGTTGGTTAGCCAGTTGCTTCTGCTCTGAAGACATGGCGGTTATGATTCCTATTTTCATATTATTTTTATGATTTTCGGTGACAAAGTTACTATTTTTCATGGACTATTGTGTTATCTTTGCTGTCTGAAAACATTAATTAATAAACTATTTCTGTATGAATCAATTAAAGAAACTTATCCCTGATATTGTGGCGATTGTGCTCTTTGCTATTATATCGGTCGCTTATTTCTTTCCGGCTATTACAGAAGGACGTATTCTGGCACAGCACGATGCTGTAGCTGGCATCGGAGCGGGAAGAGAACATCAGGAATATTACGAAAAGCATGGTAAAGCTACCCGATGGACAAACTCGCTGTTCAGTGGTATGCCGACTTATCAGCTGGCTCCGGGATACGAATCGAGCCGTACGCTGAATTTTGTTCAGGAAATCTACCGGTTGTTCCTCCCTACTTATGCCGGATACATCTTTATCATGCTGCTGGGCTTCTACATCTTGCTGCGCGCATTCGACTTTAAAGTCTGGTTGTCTGCTCTGGGAGCGATTATCTGGGCCTTTTCTTCTTACTTCTTTATCATCATTGCTGCCGGACATATCTGGAAGTTTGTGACACTTGCTTACATACCGCCTACCATAGCTGGTATGGTCTTGATATACCGCGGTAAATATTTGTGGGGCGGTTTGCTGACTGCTTTGTTTGTTGCTCTGCAAATTGTGTCAAACCACATGCAGATGACGTATTATTTTCTCTTTGTCATGTTGTTCATCGCCATAGCATACGGGGTTTCGGCATGGAAGGAAAAACGGTTCCCGCAATTCCTGAAATCGACCGGAGTACTGGTTATTGCCGGAATTTTGGGAATATGTGTCAACCTGTCGAACATCTACCATACGTATCAGTATAGTAAGGAGAGTATGCGTGGAAAGAGTGAACTGGTAAAAGAGCACTCTGCCAACCAGACGGGAAGCGGACTGGAACGTGACTATATTACGCAATGGAGTTACGGTATTGGTGAAACGTTCTCGCTGCTTGTTCCTAACGTGAAAGGTGGTGCGTCTGTTCCTCTATCTCAAAATGAAACGGCAATGAAGAAAGCCGACCCGACTTACATGGGACTGTACAGTCAGATAGGTCAGTACTGGGGTGAACAGCCGGGTACATCGGGACCTGTATATGTGGGAGCTTTCGTGATGTTCCTGTTCATTTTGGGATGCTTCATTGTAAAAGGTCCTATGAAATGGGCTTTGCTGGGCGGTACGCTGTTCTCTATTTTACTGTCGTGGGGAAAGAACTTTATGGGACTGACCGATTTCTTTATCGATTATATTCCGATGTACAATAAGTTCCGTGCGGTATCGTCTATTCTTGTCATTGCCGAGTTTACAATTCCGTTGCTGGCAGTCATGGCATTGAAGGAAGTGATTGAACGCCCTTCTTTGTTAAAGGAAAAAGCAAAAGCTTTCTATATCAGTCTGGGACTGACAGGCGGACTGTCGTTATTGTTTGCCGTTGCTCCGCGAGTGTTCTTCCCAACCTATGTTTCGAGCATGGAAATGAGTGCTTTGCAGAACGCCATTCCGGCAGAACAACTTGCTCCTATACTGATGAATCTGGAGGAGATGCGCGTAGCGATCTTTACATCGGATGCCTGGAGAAGCTTCTTTATCATCATCATCGGTGTAGCCTTGCTGTGGGCATATTGCGCCGGAAAGCTGAAAGCAGGTTTTCTGGTAGCGGCTTTGGCTGTATTGTGTCTGGTAGATATGTGGAGTGTCAACAAGCGTTATTTGTACGATGGGCAGTTCGTGGCAAAAGGTACCGAGATGCAGCCTTTCTTGCAACCTTCGGAAACGGATAAGAAGATTTTGGAAGATAAGACACTCGACTATCGTGTGCTGAATCTGGCAAGCAATACTTTCAATGAAAACGAGACTTCGTACTGGCACAAGAGCATCGGAGGTTATCATGCTGCCAAATTGCGCCGTTATCAGGAAATGATAGAAGAGCATATACAAGGCGAAATGGGTAATCTGTTTAAGGAGCTTCCTGCTGTAGGTGGCGATATGACTCAGGTCGATCCTTCTCATTTCTCTGTATTGAATATGCTGAACACCCGTTACTTTATCTTCCCGCTTCAGGGAGGTTCTACCGTTCCTATTTATAATCCGTATGCATTGGGCAATGCTTGGTTTGTAGATAAGGTACAGTATGTGAATAATGCCAATGAAGAGATAGAGGCTATTCACCATATCGATCCGGCAAAGGTAGCTGTCGTGGACAAGCGTTTTGCTGAAGAAGTGAAAGATTCGGGTGCTGGAAAAGATAGTCTGAGTACCGTCGTGCTAAAGAGTTACGAGCCTAACGAACTGATTTATGAGGTTAACTCGCAGAAGGGTGGAGTAGTTGTATTCTCTGAAATCTATTATCCGGGATGGGAGTCGTATATAGATGGCAAAGAAACTGTTCACGGACGTGCCGACTACATTCTCCGTGCGATGGATGTTCCGGCTGGAAAGCATACGGTACGCTTTGTCTTCGACCCGAAATCGCTGCATATTACCGAAGCCATTGCTTTTGTTGCACTGGGTATACTGGCAGTGGTAGCCATTGTGGCCATCGTATTGCAACTGCGTAAACGTAAAGAAGCATAAAGGAAATTTGGATACATCCTTTTCAATCTATCGAAAGAATTTGTACAAAAGTTTTTTTCTTTTGTACAAAAAATAAAAAAATGTCAGGACATTTTCGATGAGATGTCCTGACATTTTTTTATGTATAATGGTATCTTCTGTTTTTCTCTGAAGTAATTCTTTTATGAATCAGTTACAGGATATACAGTTGCTTCATCAGTGTAGTAGCCCAATGATATTCTTTTGCCAGCCATTGTTCGTCCATTTCACTGTGAGGGGCCTGCTGGATATCATTCAATAACTTAATGTACTGGTTGACTTCGGTTACGGCATCCTTCTGCTTGTTGTCGCGGAGCAGTAAAAGAATTTTCTGTTTCGAGATATTCACATTGGGAAATTCACTCATCGATTCTGCTTTTTCCAGCAGTTTTTGGCTCTCCTGATTACTTTCCGTGGTATTGCTCTGCTTCATGATACATTTTGCCATTACCACATAATCGTCGGCACAAGCCATTTTGTTATCGATGTTCTTTTGAGCCAGTTTCATGGCCTGCATATAATCTCTGTTGTACTCCATCATGGATGCAGAAAAGCTCACCAGTCCACTGGTACGTTTCAGATAAATAGGGTCTTTGCTTGTTTCCTTCAGCGGATAGTCTTTCTGCAATTTCTCCAATCTGTCTTCCAGACTGCTGTATATACCGTATTTTTCCAGTACACTTTTATCTTTTATCTCTTCGTAATACTGGAGAATTTTGTTCTGAGCTGAAACCAGTGCAGTCGGATCTTTTTTCATGAACTGCATGAACTGAATAGCGGTATTGTCCGCATCTTTTTCCTGTTGTTTGGAGTAATCCAGTCCCATCCGGTTATAAATATCATGGTTTACCAGTACCTGAACAATGTCGTTGGTTGTAAAGATAGCTCCCGGAATATAATTTTCGTATCTGTTGTCGAGTGCAGCTTCTATGGCTGTGGTAGCAACATCGGCCACAGCTCCCCAGAATGCAGCCCGGTTGGCACGGCTTATGTTTTTATTGACGGTTATCACAGCGTGGTCGAGTACATAATGTGCAGTTTCTCTGGCAAGCATACTGAATAATTCATCTTCCGTGTCAAGCAGCGTAAGCAGTCCGCTTGAAACCAGCATACAGTTGTTGCTCAACATCACGATGTCAGGATTCGGAGATTTCAGGATACGTACATAAGGCATTCCATATCGGTCGGCGATGAATTCTTTGGGAATCATGCTCAGCATAAGGCAGTGTACATAGTCTTCCATGACAGCATCCTCGTAAATCATATTAGCTTTTTCCAGTTCGTCGAGGTACGTATTGGCTTCATTCTCCATTTCTTTTCTCATGGTTTCCTGAAGCCCTTTACTTTCGTAATAGGGTACCAGTCCGGAGTTGATTTGTGCGGCCAGCCAGAAAGTCGTCGGATCGGTAGGCGTAAACTCCAGTCTGTCCATGTTGTTCAGTGCTACGCCTTGCTGTTGACCGTTGACTATCAGGACTGCTTGCCGGTAGTTGGGATCTGTTGGTTGATATTGTGTCAATTTTACGAAGCGCTGGAGTGTGAACGGAGTGCCTGCCTTTATGTTTCCGATATCATCTTTTACAATACCTTCTATGTGGATTGACGGGCTGAGGCTCGTAATATGTTTCTGGGCGATAATTCCTGTGCATGCAGTACACAAGAAGAACAAAGTGAGTGCGAATTGTTTCATTGTCCTGTTAATTTATGGTTTCTGCCGCGCAATGTACCATCTTTTATCACTTCATCCAACAAAATAGCGTTATTATTTGTGAAGCAGGAGGCGTAATGCAAACCATAAGTGTCGCAGGATGGTTGAAAAATATCCGTAATGCTTGCACATGATACGGAAACGTTCTTTCAGCGAAGCCTTGTGGTTGCGGGTTGTCATCCCTTCGTTCAGGTAATCTATCAGGGTGAGATGCGTATTATGAAGCGTCTTGCTTTGCTTCATGATACGGATGCACCAGTCGAAATCGGCAGAAAAGCGATAGCGCAGGTCGTAGTTTACCAGTCTGTCGCGGCGGGCAAAGAAAGCCTGATGGCAAACCAGCATTCCTTCACGAAAACTTTTCCAGGTCAGTTGTTCGGGAGCAGCAAGGCGTCGCATCCGCAGGAAATGTCCTTCTTCATCAACGATGGCGGTTTCTCCATACATTACGTCCGGCAATTCGTTGACGCCAGCCAATGAATGTACCATCAGTTGCAGAGTATCATCCTCGTGAAGTTCGTCGCCGGCGTTCAGAAAGCAGACATAATCTCCCGTTGCCAGTGCCATTCCCTTGTTCATGGCATCATATAATCCTTTGTCGGGTTCGCTTACAACGGTGTGGATATGCTCCTTGTAGCGGTTGACTATTTCCATCGTCTTGTCGGTCGACTTACCGTCTACGATGATATATTCTACGTTTCTGTAAGTCTGGGTAATAACACTCTGAATGGTATCTTCCAGAACGTTTTCGGCATTATAAGTTACAGTAATAATAGAAAACTTCGGATGCAGATGTGTAATGTTATGCATTTTCCCCTGTAATGTGATTATAAATCTTAATATATTTCATGGCAACATTCTGCTCGGAATAGGTTTCTACTGCTTTTCGGCGGGCTTCTTCGCTGAGGCTGGCGTAATCTCCTTCGTTCAGCGACCAGCATATACCGTTGGCAAGATCTTCCGACGATTTATATTGTGCTACGTAGCCATTGTGCAGATGATCGATCATCTGCGGAATACCGCCTATGTTGAAGCCTACACACGGTACCCCGCATGACATTGCTTCTACAATGGTATTTGGCAGATTCTCCTGTAACGATGGAGTAACAAACAAATCGACTGCATTATAAATGTTTACCAAATCTTTTTCATTGCCTACATAATTCAGGCAATAGATGGGGAAGGGGAAGAGATCGGCATATTGCTGCGATTCTTTTCCTACTACCACGACTCCCAGCGAATTGCAGAAATCCGGATGGTTTTTCTGAATCAGTTTGCATGCTTCTACCAGGTAATCTATACCCTTTTTAGGGTCGGTTATCTTCATGGAACTGAACAGAAGCAGTTTCTTGTCGGTAGGGAGGTTCAGGCTATTGCGTACCTGTGTCTTGTTCAACGGGCGGAAAAGGTTGGTGTTGATGGGATTGGGAATATTGGTTACGGTATGTCCCAGTGCCAGTACACTATGCTTGGCCAGTCCTTCGAGCCATTGAC
This sequence comes from Phocaeicola sp., assembly GCF_057861905.1. Lineage (NCBI taxonomy): Bacteria > Pseudomonadati > Bacteroidota > Bacteroidia > Bacteroidales > Bacteroidaceae > Phocaeicola > Phocaeicola sp. Next base: position 13,189 of record NZ_DBMACV010000052.1, read on the forward strand.
TGCATGCAACGAAAGTGATGTTTGCCTTTTTATATAGTTTCTGTTTCTTTAGGAAAACCCGATACGACAGGTCGTGCTTGTAGCCTTTGTACAGCAACGGACAGGTGTGGCATTGTGTCTGATACTTGGTACAGTCCTGTGCATGATGGCAAATACCGGTGATGGGCCACATATCGTGCATGGTCCATACAACAGGTTTTCCTGAATCGATGATTTTCTGTATATCTTTCAGGGAGAGCATTCCTTGATTGATCCAGTGCAGATGTATTACGTCAGCTTGCTGAAATTCCGGCAGGGAAGTAATGTCTGTTCCCGTATTGGCAATGTCGACGGCAAAGAGATTGTGCTTCTTGAAGTGGTTGGCCTTCCAGATTACTACACGTTCCCATACGAATTGCCAGATGTGTCTCCACGACTTTTTCAATGGTACCACAGTAACCTGATCGGTTTGTTTGTCGCGTACCAGCATCTTGGCTTTTATACCTTGCCCTTTCAACGCTTCCATTAAGCGGTTTGCCGCTATTGCCGCCCCTCCGATTCGCTCGGAAGTATTGATGATTAATACTCTCATTGCTTCCTGAATTTTGTGCAAAGGTAATTTATTTTCTTTTTGCTTGTCTGCATCAAGCGCCAAAATCTCCCTTCAGAGTACGTTTGATGCGGCGAATTGCTTTTGCCCAGAAACAATTGGTCCGGTGATAGTATTTTTCGAATACTCTTCGTGCTGCCTTGTTCTCTTCTATGGGAGAAATAAGTTTGACGGGAAGAGGTTGTTGCCACAGGGTAGAGTCGTACAGGCCACCTCCGCCGCAGTTGGTTCCGCTTCCATCGAATCCGGTGTTCTGAATCAACGATTTTCCCACGTTCAACGATAAGATGTCGGCAAGGAACAGGCTGGCATTCCAGCGGATGGCCCATGAGTTGTTTTGTCCTGCAATTTGCCGGCGTAACATTCGGGTAAAAGGATAGTTACCGTTGAAGTCGAAATATCGTGTGAGCTTGCGCTTTTCCAGTTGGGCAAGCAGTTTCTTTCCATCGGGGTTGAAGTATTTCCATGCACGGTCCCAGGTTCCCCATCCCCAGCTTCCCGTCCATTTAATCAGGAAGGTATCGGGCAGTGAAGTGTCTTTGGTAAAATCGCATGCCTGAATGTGCCCTATTCGCTGTTCGTTCTTGTAGGTTTCCAGTGCATCGTTCATGAACTTCAGGAAATAAGGAGCAACTATCAGGTCGTCTTCCAATACAATGACTCTTCCAAACTTATTGACCTGCGTTGTTACGCCGTCGATGATGTTACGGGCGAGTCCCCAGTTGGACTCACGTTCGATGATGGTAATACTCTTAAATCCGCTGATACGATGTATGTATCGGCGTACTTCCTGTACGGCAGCATTATTGTCGGGAGTTTTACTTTGATCGGCGTAAATAAACAGCGGACTTTCGGCTGCTTCCTGATTACGAAGCAGTGAAGAAACAACCTGACGGGTATGTTCCGGCCGGTTGTAGACGAATAACAGAATGGGTGCGTATGTCATGGCTTAAAGATAATTGGCGTAATTTTGTTTGGTTTGCTTACGGACTTGTATCACCGCCTTACTTTGTACAAGTAAGGTGGCAACTATAGAGATATATCCCTTGGCATATTTGAGGTTGCCTTTCGAGAGAGATAGAATCAGTTTTTTGATTCCTGCCAAGATGCCATAGGCAAATGCTTGCGTGAAACGATAATTGATATTGGCATATTCGGAAAGCAGGTAGACACGCTCTGCCCGGCAGAATCCTTCGAAAGATACTTTACGGAATTCGCGGTCGTGACAGCCATATACCGTCGGTAAATAACCTATCTTATATTGGTGGAAATGCAGGCGGTTGACATAGTCTTTGTCTTCTCCGTAATGATAAAATAGAGGAGAAAAGCCTCCTACCTTGTGCAAGATACTGACTGGAATAAACCAGAAAGCTGCATTGATGAACGGACACGCTATTGGCTCCTGACTGGTAGTCAGGTCCTTCGTACTTGCAAGTTGGGCGTAGGATGCAAATCCCTTATCCAATTCACTTTCACTTCCGTTTAAATGTACCGGAGAAAGTATGCCAAACTCAGGATGCCGCATGGATTGTTCTGCAAGTGCAGCCAGTGTATCATTTCCTATCCAGGCATCCTGATTCAGCAGGAATACAGCATCATAACCTTCTTTCAGGGCAATCTGCATTCCGATATTATTGGCTCTGCCAAATCCCAAATTTGCTTTGTTTGCAATCATTCGAACCCGAGGATATTCTTTTTTGATGATTTCTACGGTCCGGTCTTTCGAACAGTTGTCTATCACGATGATATCCGTAGGATGGGATGAGGCTTGCAGGCTATTCAGGCATCGGCTTATCCATTTTTCGAAATTATATGAAACAATGATAGTCAAGATTTTCATCATACAAGTTGTTTGTCGTAAGTAGTTATTTCAACTTCATCCACAGGGTGGTTAGACGGTCTTTCAATCTCTTGTGCAGACTGATGTGGGGAATGCCCGTATATCTTTCTGCCTTTTTCCAGAAATTGGTTTCGTCGGTTATCTCTCCTTCATTTTTTTCGATTAACTTGTATAAATAAAATAATCCACGTTTCTTTTCATACGGCAAGTGCCATACCGGATAGTTTTCATCGCCCGGCTGTACATTGTTGAAATGAGGAGTAGTCCACATGCGCTTCACATACCGGTTGGCTGTTGTATTACGTATTTGTAAATGTTCGGCAAGCAGACTCAGTAAATGCGCTTCTTCATTTAACTTGAACGGATGCTGCTTTCCATACTCCAGGTTGAAAGCCCACAGTTCCGGAAATGCAGTATTGATTTTACTGATTACATCTTTTCGCAAGGCTACAAATTCGCCCCCGTAGTAAGTCATTGAACCTTTTACCTCTTTTCCATAACAGGCCCGGTACACTTCTTCCATTTGAGGAAGCGTAATTCCGTTGATGGAATATTGTCTGTCGGTAATGAATTCATAAAGAGCACTACCGTCTTTACGGACGGCCCCGAACAAGGTATTGAGAGAGGTATGGCACAGACAGTCGGCATCGCTGATTAGCAAAGTTTCATTTTCTTGCATGCGAGTGTCCATGTACCGTAAAATATCGTACAGGTAAAACTGGTTCTGCCATGCCGGATACCAGTCTTTGGGAGGTTTGCAAGTATAAGGCAATGTGATAACTTCCACCTCCAGTTTATCGAACAACCGAGTAAGATAATCGGGCAGATTTTCTTTTTTCAAATTAGTGAAAAAGATGAATTTTGCTTCCGGATTATAATGTTTGAATGTCACGAAGAAAGGTACTTGTATCTGCATGTAAATAGAATGTACAAGCGAAGAGTTACCTTTCTGTCCCAGTTGAGGATAGAAACTGGCTTCCTCCTTCGATTCTTTATAGAACCAGGTTGTTATGTAATTGACGGGTGTATGCATAAATTAGTTACTTACCTTTTAACTTCTTATTTAGTTCGTATAGATCCGTTTTTGTAATCCCTGCTAAGAATGTAATTATAAACGATGTATAAAGTTTTTTATAGAAAGGGAAAATACAGAAAGCTTTAAAAAATTCTCTGAATCCGATTTTATATTTTCTATTTATTAAAGCTCCTGACATTCGCCTTTTATGCCAAGAAGATAGAAAAAGCCGGCTTCCTTTTTTATAAGAAATTTGTCTATATAACTCGTGAAACATTGCATCCAAAGGATCATGGTCTTTGATTGTTCGGATACTTTTATTTTCAGAGTTTGTTAGATAATATAAAGATGTTGGTTCTTTAGAATAAGCAAAGTCGCAGACTGCATGTAAACGAGCAAGTGTAATAATATCTTCTCCTGAAGGTATTCCTGAAGGGAATCCTCCAATTTTTTGTATAATTTCTTTCCGTACAGCATAGGCGCTTGTTTGCATCGGAAAGTCTGTACCAGATGCTAATTCATAATAATTGTCGAGTACTCCCTCAGTCCCGGTAAAAGGGAATTTATTAGGTAGAACAGGGAGAGTCGGGTTTTCATTCTCTCTTTTAAAAAAATATGATGTTCCAAAGACTCCGCATTCCGGATAGCATTCTGCTAACTGATGGATTACTTCCAGATGATTAGGAAGCCATTCATCATCTGCATCCAAAAACGCAATGATATTTCCTTTAGCAGCTTTAATACCTGTATTACGAGCAATGGATACTCCACTGTTCTTTTGATTTATTAATCTAATAAATGGATGTTGCCATTGCATTACCATTTGAGGACCATTGTCGGTAGAACCGTCATTTACTACCACAATTTCAAAATCTTGATAAGTTTGATTCAGAACAGAATTGATGCTGCGTTGAATAAACTTAGCTCCATTGTATAATGGTATAATAACACTAATCATTGTTCTGTAATTTTATGCTTAACCAAATAATTGAATATCTCTTTTTGTATTTGTAATCCTATTATTTGCATGATTCCTAAATAAAGAATTGCAGCGGTAATGATTTTTGTTAATAATACAAATATTGGCATTTTTATAGGAAGGGTAATGAGATAACTTAATAGTATACTTAAAGTTGCAGTACTAACAAAGGGAGCAATATCTTTTATTGCGTTCAACACACTTAGACCAATTTCTTTTTTTATAAAATATAGCCATATAAATAACCAGATAATATTAAGGCTACTATATATGGCAATCATCATATGAATTCCCCATTTATGTACTATTAGTATAGCTACGATTTGTATTATACTTATGCCAATGGTGTTCCACATATAAATATTGGATTTACCTTTACTGATAATAAGATTTGAGCAAAGTGTTGTTATGGGGAGAAAAGCTCCCCAAATACATAGGATTTGCAGAATAGGTACACACGGCATCCATTTATCTTGTATGGTTAAATAAATGAATTCTGGAGCAATAAGGGCTAATCCAAACATTGCAGGAAATGATAGATAAGCAGTGAATCGCAACATTTTTCGAAAGGCATTTTGCTGACGATCTTGGCTTTCTGATAATTGTGATAAAACTGGTTGAGCTACACTACTTATCATTCCTCCAATAAATGATGATCCCATTATGTTCCATTTATTAGCTTGTGTATAGAGACCTACTTCTTTGGGAGTAAATAGTCGTCCTATAATGGCAGAAAATATATTGTTATTAATTTGTAAGAATATGTTGGTTAATAACATTTTGCTACTAAATCCAAACATTTCTTTTAATGGGGCAAAATTGAATTGGAAAGTGGGACGCCATGGAGAAAAATACCAAAAACTTAGATTGATGATTGCAATATAAATGAGACTTTGGATAGCTATACCCCAATATGACATACCATTTAATGCCATAATGATACCTATTGTACCTGATAGAAGTAATGCTGGTAATTGTGATATGGCTTTTTGTTTTACCATTAAATTTTTGAATAAGTAAGCATTATGGGCGGTCGCAGTACTGGAAATGAGAAAGCCTAAAAAAGTTAATCGAGCTAATGGTACCAAATCAGGCTGTCGATAATAATCAGCTATTAAAGGGGCGGAAAAGAATAAAATTGTATAAAGGCTTAAGCCCATTAAGGTACTGAACCAAAATACAGCATTATAATCTTTGTGTGAGATATTTTTTTTGTTGGCTAGAGCAACTGTAAATCCGCTTTCTTGTAACGTGCCTGCAATGGCTGTAAAAATAGTAAGCATACCCACCATACCGTAGTCGGCAGGAGTAAGTAGGCGAGCAAGAAATATACCGAAAATTAAATTTAGCAATTGTTGTATTCCGTTACTTACGCCTCCCCACAAAAGTCCTTTTGCGGTTTTTTCTTTTAGTGATTGTTCGGGCATGTCACAAAATCTTTTTAATAAGTAGATGGGTGTGAGTGGTAATGAAAGCGAAGAACCTCAAAAATAGAAATTTGAGATTCTCCGCTTCAGCTATTATAGGGAGAAGGAAGATTATTTCACTTCACTTCCTGGTTTTACTTCTTTCAGTACAGAGGTTACGGCGAGTGAACCGTCGAAATTTTCGGCAGACAGAATCATACCTTCACTTACCAGTCCGTTCTTGAACTGACGTGGAGCAAGGTTGGCGATGAACAATACTTGTTTGCCCACCAGTTCTTCCGGACGATAATGCTGTGCAATGCCGCTTACGATTGTACGGTTTTCCAGTCCGTCTGCAATCTTGAATTTCAGCAATTTCTTCATCTTAGGAACTGCTTCACATTCCAATACCGTTCCTACGCGGATATCGAGCTTCTCGAAATCTTCGAATGCGACAGTCGGTTTGATAGGATTAGCCTTGTAATTGGCTGCTTCATTTGCCTTTTTAGTGGCAAGCAACTTGTCTACCTGTGCCTGAATAGCGTCGTCTTCAATCTTTTCGAACAGCAATTTCGGCTTGTTCAGCTGATGTCCGGCAGCCAGTAAGTCGGTACGTCCCAGTTGTTCCCAGTCGAAGCTTTCCATATTCAGCATGTGACGTAACTTCTCACTACTGAACGGCAAGAACGGTTCGAAAGCAATAGCAAGGTTAGCAACCAGTTGCAGAGCAATATTCAAAATTGTTGCTACGCGATTCATGTCTGTTTTGGCAAGCTTCCAAGGTTCTGTATCGGCCAAATATTTGTTTCCGATACGTGCCAGGTTCATCGCTTCCTTCTGTGCATCACGGAACTTGAAGACATTCAGCAGTTTTTCAACTTCAGCTTTTACGTCAGCAAATTCTTTCAATGTTTCACGGTCGTAATCATTCAGCTCGCCGCAAACAGGAACTTTACCTTCAAAGTATTTGTTTGTCAAAACCATGGCACGGTTTACGAAGTTTCCATAAACAGCAACCAATTCATTGTTGTTACGAGCCTGAAAGTCTTTCCATGTAAAGTCGTTATCTTTTGTTTCAGGAGCATTGGCAGTCAATACATAACGCAATACATCTTGTTTGCCTGGGAAATCTTGCAGGTATTCGTGCAACCATACAGCCCAGTTGCGTGATGTTGAAATCTTGTCGCCTTCCAGGTTCAGGAACTCATTTGCAGGAACATTGTCCGGCAAGATGTAACTTCCTTCTGCTTTCAGCATAGCAGGAAATACAATGCAGTGGAATACGATGTTGTCTTTTCCGATGAAATGGATCAGGCGTGTTTCAGGGTCTTTCCACCATTTTTCCCATGAGTCGGGCAATAATTCTTTCGTATTCGAAATGTAGCCGATAGGGGCATCAAACCACACATACAATACTTTCCCTTCAGCCCCTTCTACAGGAACAGGAATACCCCAGTCAAGGTCACGGCTTACGGCACGAGGTTGCAATCCCATGTCCAGCCAGCTCTTGCACTGTCCGTATACATTAGGACGCCATTCTTTGTGGTCTTCCAGAATCCATTTACGTAACCATCCTTCGTGTTTGTCGAGTGGAAGATACCAATGCTTAGTTTCCTTCATGACAGGTTGGCTTCCGCTGATAGCACTCTTCGGATTGATCAGTTCGGTAGGAGAAAGTGTACTTCCGCATTTCTCGCACTGGTCACCGTAAGCACCTTGTGCGTGGCAGCGAGGACATTCACCGGTGATATAACGATCGGCAAGGAATGTATGGGCTTCTTCATCGTAATACTGCATAGAAGTTTTTTCGATAAATTCTCCTTTGTCGTACAATTTACGGAAGAAAGCAGAAGCTGTATCATGGTGAACTTGTGAAGAAGTACGTCCGTAAACATCGAATGAGATACCGAATTCCTTAAATGAATCACGGATCAGCGTATGATAGCGGTCTACAATATCCTGTGGAGTAACTCCCTCTTTTTTTGCACGGATAGTGATAGGTACTCCATGTTCGTCAGAACCGCCTATGAAGAGCACATCTTCTTTTTTCAGGCGCAGATAGCGCACGTAAATATCGGCCGGTACGTAAACACCTGCCAAATGACCGATATGGACCGGACCGTTGGCATAAGGCAGAGCCGATGTCACGGTCGTCCGCTTGAATTTTTTTTCCATATACGTATATAGTTTATTTTAAGTTGCAACCTTATGATGCGCAAAGATAAGGATTATTTGGGAATTATCATGGATAGAAGGAGGTTAAGCGAATATTCTCTTCCCTTTTTATCCGAATTGTATTTTCATTGCAGGAAAGATAGAAATTTTCTTAAAGAGTTTGGAATGGCTTGGAACATATGATATTGATTGTTGTTTAAATAGCTTAGCAGATTGTTGCTGATTGAATTTGTTGCGACCTTTTTGTAGATTTCTTTATTATCGTACAAATTCTTTATAATAATGACTTGCCATACGATAAATCTATGTAATTTTAACTGTTGGAATAATTGCGGAAATTTTTTCGTGTTTCTTAGTTTTATGAATTGATTTTCAATGATTTGTTAAATATTAAATCTGATACAATGAAACATTTGATTTTAGTGGGTATGGTGTGGCTATGTAGCTTGGTTTCGGTTGTAGCTCAAAGTGTTCCACAAGTAATTCCTGCGTTGCAGCAATGGCAACCGGCCAAAGGTAAACTGGTTTTGCCGGAATCGGGCAAAGTGATTGTGTCCTCGGATGAGGAAGGTATATTGAAGCAGAGTGCTGAAATATTAGTGCAAGATTTGAAAGAAATGTTTGGCTGGAATTACCGTGTGGTTGTTGGTAAAAAGGAGAAGGGAGCTGTTTATTTGACATTAAGTAAACCGGACAAGACCTTGGGTGACGAAGGATATTGGATGGATATTCGTAATGGGGTAACCATAGAGGCACCTACTTCCAAAGGAGTATTTTGGGGTACACGAACCTTATTACAGATGATTCATAATCAGCCGGAAGGGTTAATGAAGGGACTCGCCACGGATTTCCCGTTGTATCAGAATCGTGGATTTATGATTGATGTAGCTCGTAAGTTCTTTACGATGGATTACTTACGTGATTATGTAAAGATTCTTTCATTTTATAAATTGAACGAATTGCAGGTTCATTTGAATGACAATGGATTTGTAGAATTTTTCGGAAATGACTGGAACAAAACGTATGCGGCTTTCCGCCTGGAAAGTGAACGTTATCCAGGGCTGACGGCCAAGGATGGTTCCTATACAAAGGCTGAATTTCGGGATTTTCAGAAGATGGCGGCTACTTATGGGGTCAATGTGATCCCAGAGATTGATGTGCCGGCTCATTCTTTAGCTTTTACACATTATAATCCTCGACTGGCAGCTGATAATAAGGCGTACGGTATGGATCATCTGGATTTGTATAAAAAGGAAGTCTACGATTTTGTAGATTCTCTCTTCGATGAATATTTGTCGGGTGAAGATCCGGTATTTGTAGGACCGGAAGTACATATCGGTACAGATGAGTATAATGTGAAAGAGTCTGAACTGTTTCGTCGTTTCACGAATCATTGCATGGATTTGGTAGCTAAATATGGTAAGACGACACGTTTATGGGGAAGCTTGAAAATAATGAAAGGAGAAACGCCTGTCGACTTGAAAGGAAAGGTCGTGAGTGCCTGGAATTATAACTGGATGGATGTGAATACGTGTCTGGAAGCAGGGGCCAAAGTGGTGAATCTTTGTGACTGGCTTTTGTATCTGGTGCCGGCCGTAAATTATTATCATGATTTTTTGGATTATCAATGGTTATACGAATCCTGGATGCCTGAAATGATGAAGAAGGACGATCCAAAGGTTGAAAAGCGTAATCCAAATTTCTTGGGAGCTATGTTAGCCGTTTGGAATGACCGGGTAGGTAATGGAATCAGTCAACAGGATGTGCACGTCCGTACTTTTCCGGCATTGCAGGTAGTGTGTGAAAAGATGTGGAAAGGTGAAAATGTACAGCATGTATCGTATGCTCAGTTTGAAGCACTTTGTCAGTCAACTCCCGAGGCTCCGGGTGTGAATTTGCTGGCGAAGGTTCCTCGGCGTATGGCATTAACGGATACAGATAAAGAGATAACGCTTTCGGGTACGGATGTAGTGAATACTTCTGTCGATGAGATCGGTTATCCTTATGCCGTAGAATTTGAAATTTGTCCGGATTCCATTCCCAATATTGATGCTGTCTTGTTTAAGGGGCCTCATTCAGAATTTGTGACCAACTGGCAAAATACAGGTAAGTTTGCTTTCCGTCGTGACGGGTATGAATTTGTATTTCATGCCTATCGTTTGCCTGAAAGTAAATGGACAAAAGTACGCGTGGAAGGTGATGCAAAAGGGACTTCCTTGTTTATAGACGGACAACTTCAGGAGAGATTGGAAGGACGTATAGGCGAAGTGTTTAATGCGAAAAGTCAGAAAAAAGACCGCATCTGGTACCAGGAAACGTTAATATTCCCATTGAAGCAGTTAGGAGATACCCAAATGGGATTTAAGGGAAAGATGAAAAATGTAGTATGTATTCCGCGTTAGTATGCTTCTGTGACTTAAAAAAAACGGCTATCTGAAATCTTCACAGACTTCGGATAGCCGTCACATTCAATCGTGAATTAGCCTTTTCCCAATCCCCATTCCATAGCCGCAAAGGTAAGTTGTTGTTTTACTTTGTAGCGGCATTATATTCAGATGTGAGAGAAGCAAGCAAATGACTGTCAAAATTCCCTTTGTGGAGAAATGTCTTTATCACATTCTTCATAGAGGGTTATTTCTTCAGTATATTGATTGGTGCCTGCAAATGCAGTATATCGTGTGTTTTATCTACTCCACCGGCAACCTCTACGTCTTGCGTTGCTTTAATGTCACGGGAAGAAGATCCTATTGAAAACTTATAAGTACCTGAATCGGTTACCCATGCAGAAGTACTTTCATTGTAAGAAGCCAGATCGAATGTCTTGACAGTCATTGTAACAGATGTCGTTTCGCCTGGTTTCAATTCTTTAGTTTTGGCAAAAGCCTTCAATTCTTTTTCCGGTTTGTTCAAGTCATCTCCTTGAGGAGCAGAAACATAAAGTTCTACTACTTCTTTTCCTGGTAATTTGCCTGTATTCTTGACATCGACTACGTGAGTTCGGGATAAGAAAGTATCTTTAAAAGTTGGTAATCACCGAATTATTTTGTATATTTAAGTCTGACAAACAATTAATTACAAATTAACAAC
>NZ_DBMACV010000053.1:0-24199 GCF_057861905.1 Phocaeicola sp.
TATTGTTTCTTTGAAAACAAACCGGATGCATTGCAAGGATACTATATTGAGGACTCAAAACAACTGGCCTTATTCTAAACTTATCCCGAACTCAGGTAATGGTATGCCAAAGGTGTAGGGTTGGTGAAACAAGAAGAAAAGAGTCGGAAGCTTGGGCAGAAGATGGTAAAAACACTAACGAAAATAGCGGAGTAGCCTTTATCCAGAAAGAGGCTTAAATGAAAAAACGGATACTCATTCATGATTAAATGGAAAGAGTATCCGTTTTTTTGTTGAAGGATGAAGGGGAATTAATTATCGTATTTCTTTTTCTCCTTCCGACTTGACTTTTTTAAGCAAATCAGATGCAAAGATAAAGTCGTTCAAACGTTGATTGGTAGCACTGAATACTTCATTCTTTGTTCCTTCCCATTCTTTATGCCCCTGATAAATATATAATATGCTGTCACCTATCCCCAATACCGAATTCATGTCGTGAGTATTGATTACAGTAGTCATGTTGTATTCGGTTGTGATATCATGAATCAGCTCATCGATCACCAGAGAAGTCTTAGGGTCCAATCCGGAGTTTGGTTCGTCGCAGAACAAGTATTGTGGTTGGAGAGCGATGGCACGAGCTATAGCTACTCGTTTCTGCATACCGCCACTTATTTCCCCTGGATATTTATTTTTAGCATCTATCAGATTTACACGGTCCAGACAAAATTCTGCACGTTTGATTCGTTCACGGTAAGTCATATTCGAAAACATGTCAAGTGGAAACATGACATTCTCTAATACTGAAAGAGAATCGAATAAAGCAGCGCTTTGAAATATCATACCCATTTCCCGGCGTAGGGCTTTTTTCTCTTTTTTCCCCATGGTGATCAGGTTACGTCCGTCGTATAACACTTCTCCTTTTTCGGGAGTGAGCAATCCCACCAGGCATTTCATGAGTACCGTTTTTCCTGATCCACTTTGTCCGATAATCAGGTTGGTCTTGCCATTTTCGAAGATGAAATTGATGTCGTTCAGTACGGTACGGTCTTCGAATGATTTATAAAGTGATTTTATTTGTATCATTGTTTAGCTGAGTAATTGAGTAAGTATTAAGTCGGAGAACAGAATAAGCACACTGCTGCATACTACTGAATCTGTACTTGCCTTTCCTACTGCGATGGAGCCTCCTTCTACGGTGTATCCAAAGTAAGCAGATACACTGGCTATGATAAATGCAAATACTAACGATTTAATGAAGCTGCACCATACATACCATTCGACAAAGCTGTATTGAAAACCATATTCCAGGTCGGTAGTATTGGTAATGCCTGCAAACCAAGCTGTGCAGAAGGCACCTATGATTCCTGCAAAGATACTGAATATTACCAGTAAAGGAATCATTGTCATCAGTCCTAAAATTTTAGGGAGAATCAAGTATGAAGCCGAGTTTACTCCCATTATTTCGAGTGCGTCAATCTGTTGGGTGACACGCATTGTTCCGATTTCGGAAGCAATGTTTGAGCCGACTTTACCTGCCAGAATCAAACACATGATGGAAGACGAAAATTCCAGTAATAGAATTTCACGTGTAGTATATCCTACTACGAAACGTGGCATCCATGGACTTTCTATGTTCAATTTTATTTGTATACAGATAACTGCACCTATGAAAAATGAAATCAGCAGTACAATGCCGATAGAATTAATGCCCAGTTGCGCCATTTCGTTACGATACTGCTTAAGGTACATCCGGAATCGCTCTGGACGAGCAAATACTCTTCCCATCAGCATGAGGTATTTGCCTAAAGTCGTAATTGGTCTTACCATATTTATTGAGTCTAATTTTATGCAAAAGTACTGTTTTTTAGCTATATTATAATAAAAGCATAGACGAAAATGGGTGGAAGTACCACAGAACCCAAGATTTTTACTACTTTTGCTGCTGCAATGAAGGCCTTGATTCTTCATACTTAATTCTTTATTAAACAGCTTTATGGCAGAACAGGAAAATCAACAACATAATGCGGAAGAAACATTTGAGCTTCCAGCAGACGGACGCATGGTTCTTCGTACGGAGAATTTGGTAAAGAAATATGGCAAACGTACGGTGGTTAGCCATGTTTCCATCAATGTGAAACAGGGAGAAATAGTCGGATTGTTAGGACCGAATGGGGCTGGAAAGACTACTTCTTTTTACATGACGACCGGATTGATTGTTCCTAATGAGGGGCATATTTATCTGAATAATCAGGATATAACTGATTATCCTGTATATAAACGTGCGCAGAATGGCATCGGATATTTGGCACAGGAAGCTTCTGTTTTCCGTAAAATGAGTGTGGAGGATAATATAGCTTCCGTACTGGAGCTAACCAAGACTTCAAAGGAATATCAGAAAGAAAAGCTTGAAAGCCTGATTGCTGAGTTTCGCTTACAGAAAGTTCGTAAGAATTTGGGCGACCAGTTGTCGGGTGGTGAGCGTCGTCGTACAGAAATAGCACGTTGTCTGGCTATAGACCCGAAATTTATTATGCTTGATGAACCTTTTGCCGGTGTCGATCCTATTGCCGTGGAAGATATCCAGCATATTGTGTGGAAACTGAAAGATAAGAACATCGGTATTTTGATTACTGACCATAATGTGCAGGAAACATTGAGTATTACAGATCGTGCTTACTTGTTGTTCGAGGGTAAGATTCTTTTCCAGGGTACTCCTGAAGAACTTGCCGAGAATAAAATTGTACGTGAAAAATATTTGAGTAATAGTTTCGTACTCCGTAGAAAAGATTTCCAGATGAAGGAAATACGTGAGTAGACTGTTCGTGTCTTGCGGACTTGCGGAGTGATCAGTTCTTTCCCGAAGAGAATGAAAAAGTTGCGGACTTGCAATTCGTGACATAAAATCGTAAAACACTCCGTATGTGTTTTTTGTAAATTTTACTTAGACATTTTGGTTTTTGCAAGATTAAACACTATTTTTGCAAACTCTTTGAATAGACTGGAATATAGTAATAATTAAATAAATAAGTCGGAAATGAATATTTCATTGCAAAACGTAGACAAGGTAAGCGCAGTGCTTACTGTTCAGATTGAAAAGGCTGACTATCAGGAAAAAGTTGAAAAATCGCTGAAAACTCTCCGTCAGAGAGTAAATATGCCCGGATTCCGTAGAGGTATGGTTCCTATGGCTTTGATTAAAAAGCAGTATGGTACTTCTGTATTGATTGAAGAAGTTGATAAATTGATGCAGGAAAAGGTTGGCGAATACATTCGTGAAAATAAGGTAAATATGCTGGGTACTCCGCTGCCAAAGGAAAACAATGTAAATTTCGAAACTGATGAAAACTTTGAATTCTCATTCGATATCGCATTGGCTCCTGAATTCAATGTAGAATTGTCTAACAATGATACGATTGACTACTATGATATCAACGTAACAGATGAAATGGTAGATCAGCAGGTTAAGATGTATACTCAGCGTACAGCTAAATATGATAAAGTTGAGGAATATCAGGACAATGATATGCTGAAAGGTCTGTTGGCAGAACTGGATGAAAACGGTAATACCAAAGAAGGTGGTCTTCAGGTAGAAGGTGCTGTAATGATGCCTACATACATGAAGAACGATGACCAGAAAGCTATCTTCAATGGTGCTAAAACTAATACAGTTTTGGTATTCAATCCGGCAACAGCATTCGATAATAACGAAGCTGAGTTGGCTTCATTGTTGAAGATTAAGAAAGAAGAAGTTGCAAATTATAAAGGTAACTTCAGCTTCCAGATTGAAGAGATTACTCGTATGATTCCGGGTGACCTGAATCAGGAGTTGTTCGATCAGGTTTTGGGCGAAGGAAAAGCTCATAGTGAAGAAGAATTCCGTGCACAGATTAAAGAAACAATTGCTAAACAGTTTGAAGCTGACAGCGACTACAAGTTCTTGATTGATGTTCGTAACTATGTTGTTAACAAGATCGGTAAATTGGAATTTGCTGATGAACTGATGAAACGCATCATGTTGGAAAACAACAAGGAAAAAGGCGAAGAATTCGTTGCTGAACATTACGAAAAGAGCCTTGAAGAGTTGACATGGCACCTGATTAAGGAAAAACTGGTTGCAGCAAACGATATTAAAGTTGAACAGGCTGATATCACTAATATGGCAAAAGAAGCAACACGTGCTCAGTTTGCTCAGTATGGTATGATTAATGTACCTGATGAATTGTTGGAAAACTACTCTAAGGAAATGCTGAAGAAACGTGAAAGCGTAGAAGCACTGGTTAACCGAGTTATTGAAACTAAGTTGTCAGATATCCTGAAAGGTCAGGTTACATTGAACCATAAAGCTGTTTCAGCAGAAGAATTCAATAAAATGTTTCAGTAATTTCCCTGCGGTAAGCTGAGGCGAATTGCTAAAACTTGCTAAAAGAGGGGCTTTTGGTCTGGCTTTCGTCCGATTGAACAGCAGTTTTTGTACTTTTGTTCTATATGGGAAGAAGCGGTCAAAAGCTTCTCTTTTATTATTTTATTATTTACAATTATATAGATTTGACTAATGGACGATTTTAGAAAATATGCCACCAAGCATTTGGGTATGAGTAGTATGGTGCTTGACGACGTAATTAAGTCGCAGGCAGGGTATCTTAATCCTTATATCCTGGAAGAGCGTCAGTTGAATGTTACTCAGCTTGACGTGTTCTCTCGTCTGATGATGGATCGTATCATTTTCCTCGGAACACAGATAGACGATTATACAGCCAATACCCTGCAAGCTCAGTTATTGTATCTGGATTCTGTAGATTCAGGAAAGGATATCTCTATTTACATCAACTCTCCGGGCGGATCGGTTTATGCCGGACTGGGCATTTATGATACAATGCAGTTTATTTCCAGCGATGTTGCTACGATCTGTACAGGTATGGCCGCTTCTATGGCTGCTGTATTGCTGGTTGCCGGAACAGAAGGAAAACGTTCGGCTCTGACTCATTCACGTGTCATGATTCATCAGCCGATGGGGGGAGCACAAGGACAGGCTTCCGATATCGAGATTACAGCTCGTGAAATCCAGAAACTGAAGAAGGAACTGTATACAATTATAGCCGACCATTCTCATACTGATTTTGATAAGGTATGGGCCGATTCCGACCGTGATTACTGGATGACTGCTCAAGAGGCTAAAGAATATGGCATGATTGATGAAGTGCTTTCTCGTAAGCCGACATTGTAATTTAATTAATAAAAAGCTATATAATTTTGGAAGATAAATCAACTAAGAAGAGCAAAAGACGCTGTAGCTTTTGTGGACGTTCGGAAGATGAAGTCGGTTTCCTCATAACAGGTGTCAACGGATGTATTTGTGACAGTTGTTCGGAGCAGGCACACGAAATAGTCCAGGAGGCTATGCGTCAGAAAGGAAGTAATACCGATTTGAACTTGGCAGAACTTCCGAAGCCGAAAGATATAAAAGATTTCCTCGACCAGTATGTGATTGGACAAGATGATGCTAAGCGTTATCTTTCAGTTGCTGTTTACAACCATTATAAGCGTTTGTTACAGCCTTCATCAAAGGATGATGTGGAAATTGAAAAGTCCAACATTATTATGGTCGGAAGTACAGGTACGGGGAAAACATTACTGGCACGTACCATTGCCAAATTATTGCATGTTCCCTTTACCATTGTTGATGCTACAGTACTGACCGAAGCAGGTTATGTAGGTGAAGACATAGAAAGTATTTTGACTCGTCTGCTGCAAGTTGCCGATTATAACGTAGCTGAGGCTGAACGTGGTATTGTCTTTATTGATGAAATAGACAAGATTGCCCGTAAGGGAGATAATCCTTCCATTACTCGTGATGTAAGTGGAGAAGGTGTTCAGCAAGGGTTGTTGAAACTTTTGGAGGGCTCTATTGTTAACGTACCTCCACAGGGCGGGCGCAAGCATCCCGAACAGAAACTGATTCCTGTCAATACGAAGAATATTCTGTTTATTTGCGGAGGAGCATTCGATGGTATTGAGCGTAAGATTGCTCAGCGTTTAAATACGAATGTTGTGGGATACGGCGCTGCTAAGGAAAAGGTAAAGATAGACCGCGCAAACCTGATGCAGTACATTGCTCCGCAGGACTTAAAGTCTTTTGGTCTCATTCCGGAAATAATCGGACGTTTGCCTATTCTTACTTATTTGAATCCGCTGGATCGTACAGCGTTGCGTAATATTCTGACTGAACCTAAGAACTCTATCATTAAGCAATATATTAAGTTGTTCGAAATGGACGGAGTCAAGTTGGAGTTTCAGCCGGAAGTGTTCGATTATATAGTTGACAAGGCTATTGAGTACAAACTGGGTGCCCGAGGCTTAAGATCGATTGTGGAAACAATCGTGATGGACGCAATGTTCGAAATTCCGTCGCACAAGGTTGATACGTTTGTCATCACCCTGGATTATGCGAAGGAACAAATGAATAAAGCCAATTTGTCTCGTCTGCAAATGGCCTGAAAAATTAGAAAAGTGATGGGATAATAAAGTTCTTCAGCAAAATAATTACTCAATTATTTGTATAATATCAAAAGTTGTTTATAACTTTGTTACATACGTAAAGCGAGGTTTATATCTTGAAGAATTAAAAAATCACTAAAATAAAAGGACAATGGCGGAAAAGATTAATTTAGCGGAACAGTTAAAAAAGTATTTTGGTTTCGATACATTCAAGGGAAATCAAGAAGCTATAATTAGTAACTTGCTGGCCGGGAAGGATACTTTTGTTTTGATGCCTACCGGTGGTGGTAAGTCATTATGTTATCAGTTACCTTCACTATTGATGGAAGGTACGGCTATAGTTATATCTCCGCTCATTGCTCTTATGAAGAATCAGGTTGATGCTATGCGAAACTTCAGCGAAGAAGATGGAGTAGCGCATTTTATTAACTCATCACTTACTAAGTCGGCGATAGACCAGGTTAAATCTGATATCCTGGCCGGGAAGACAAAACTGCTTTATGTAGCTCCCGAATCGCTGACAAAAGAAGAAAATGTAGATTTTCTGAAACATGTGAAGATCTCTTTTTATGCAGTCGACGAAGCACATTGTATCTCGGAATGGGGACACGACTTCCGACCGGAATATCGCCGTATACGTCCTATAATCAATGAAATCGGTAAGGCACCGGTCATTGCATTGACTGCTACGGCTACTCCCAAGGTGAAAATGGATATTCAGAAAAACCTGGGAATGGTAGGAGCTACGGAGTTCAAATCCTCGTTCAACCGTCCGAATCTGTATTACGAAGTACGGCCTAAAACCAATAATGTAGATAAAGATATTATTCGTTTCATCAAACAGAATCCGGAAAAGTCGGGTATTATTTACTGTTTGAGCCGCAAGAAAGTAGAAGAACTGGCCGAAATTCTTCAGGCAAACGGCATCAAGGCGCGTCCGTATCATGCCGGAATGGATTCGGCTACTCGTAATGCTAATCAAGATGCTTTCCTGAAAGAAGACATCGATGTTATTGTGGCAACGATTGCTTTTGGTATGGGAATCGATAAGCCAGACGTACGTTTCGTTATTCATTACGATATACCGAAGAGTCTGGAGGGATATTACCAGGAGACAGGACGTGCCGGACGTGACGGTGGAGAAGGAGTGTGCATTACCTTCTATTCGAACAAAGACTTGCAGAAGCTGGAGAAGTTTATGCAGGGAAAGCCTATTTCGGAACAGGAAATCGGAAAACAACTGCTGCTGGAAACAGCTGCATATGCTGAGTCGTCGTTGTGTCGTAGAAAGATTCTGTTGCATTATTTCGGAGAAGAATATACAGAAGATAATTGTGGTAATTGTGATAACTGTTTAAATCCGAAAAAACAAGTGGAGGCTCAGGATTCGTTGTGTGCAGTGATTGAAACAATCATTGCGGTAAAAGAAAATTTTAAACAAGATTATATAGTTGATATCCTTTTGGGAAAAGAAACGTCGGAAGTGCTGGCGCATAAACATGAAGATTTGGAAGTGTTTGGTTCTGGTATGGGCGAAGAAGAACGTTTGTGGAACGCGGTCATTCGTCAGGCGTTGATAGCTGGTTATCTGAGTAAGGACGTAGAAAATTACGGCTTGCTGAAGGTTACTCCGGAAGGACATAAGTTCTTGAAAAAGCCAAAATCATTCAAGATTGTCGAAGATGCTGATTTCGATGATGAGGAAGTTGAAGAAGTACCGATGCGAAGTGGTGCATCGTGTGCGGTAGACCCGGTACTTTTCTCTATGTTGAAAGATTTGCGTAAGAAGATGTCGAAGAAACTCGATGTTCCTCCTTACGTCATCTTCCAGGATCCTTCACTGGAGGCTATGGCTACTATTTATCCGGTAACACTGGAAGAGCTGCAAAATATCCCGGGCGTGGGAGCAGGAAAAGCTAAGCGTTACGGTCAGGAGTTCTGCGAATTGATCAAGAAACATTGCGATGAAAATGAAATTGACCGTCCGGAAGATTTGCGTGTCCGTACTGTTGCCAACAAATCGAAACTGAAAGTTTCAATTATTCAGAGCATCGACCGTAAGGTGGCATTGGATGATATAGCAGTTGCAAAGGGTATCGATTTCAATGAATTGCTTGATGAAATAGAAGCAATTGTATATTCGGGTACCAAACTGAATATCGACTATTTCCTGAATGATGTGATGGATGAAGACCATATGCTCGACATCTATGATTATTTTAAGGAATCTACAACCGACAAGATAGACGATGCGATGGATGAACTGGGTGCAGATTACACCGAAGAAGAAATTCGTTTGGTTCGTATCAAGTTTATCTCGGAGATGGCTAACTGATAAAACAAGTACTTTAATAATATTGTGGCAGCAAGTATCCGGCATATGCCGTTACATGCTGCCATAGTTTTTTTATGCGGCTCTCCTCTTTATCTGCTTTTTTTCAGAAAGCGTTCTGTCAGTCGGCGGCGGACTGGTTCATCGTACAACTTCAGACAAGCATAAGCCAGAGCAATCGCTCCTACGAAAACAAGTATCATATAGGGAATTCCCTCCGTGATAGTTGCATGGGTGTTGCATACCCACGCTGTATAAATATATATCAGCGGATAGTGAGTAATGTAAATGGGGTATGAAATATCTCCTAAAAACTTGCAGATACGGCTGGAGTACTTGCCGGTTACTTTACCACCGGCTCCCATGGAAACAATGACGGGGAAAATAAAAATAATGCAGAACGATTCATAAAGTCCGTTTATCCAAAAATGCTCTTCACCGCCAATGCGAGGAATGGAAAGTATGACCACAATAATCAATGCACAGTACCAGAAAGCCCTTTTCTTGAGGCGTATCAGCCACCCCAGGCGCGACAGTAGCAGTCCGCCGAAAAAAGGATACATTAATCGTACGAAACCCACATATTGCTGTTCCCAGTTCAACGCCCATCCGCCTACCATGTCGCCCATCGGCGCAGTCTGGCTACGATAAACGGTAAAGCAAGCTGCTATGACAACTAAGATGGTCAAGGCTTTTTTGCTGAAACGGCGGATAAAAAGCGCATAAAGGATGTTGGCTATGTACTCGTAATACAGCGACCATGCCGGACCGTTCAGTGGATGCATTTCCGTCCATCCCCGTACGTCCCATTTCAACGGAAGCGGGAGCAGCGTGCATCCCAGCAGCATGATGAGCAACAATGCCCCTACGGAAGTATGTTCTATCTGTGGAAAGCAGGACGATTTCTGGAAATAAAAAAGCGCGGCTCCTACGATACTTCCCATAATAACCATCGGATGCAGACGGATGATACGACGTTTGAAGAAGGTTCCCAGTGTCATCCTGTTCCAGCGGTCGTCGTAAGCATAGCCTATTACGAATCCTGAAAGCATGAAAAAGAAATCGACAGCAAGGTAGCCGTGGTTGATGATTTGAATCAGATGATTTCCCTGCGAGTGTGTTTCAAACAGATGAAAGATAATAACCATCAGTGCTGCAACTCCGCGAAGTCCGTCGAGAATTTCATAATGTAGTTTCGAGGCGAGATAAGTGCTTTGTGTGTTCATAGTCGTTTTTTCGAGTTATAAAAGATTTTTATTCAACAGCGGGCAAAGATAGCCAACATATTATGAATAATACAAAAAAGAGCGGTCAAAGTCGGTTCTTATTCTCTTAACCGTTTGCCGGCAGGAAAAAGAACCGGAAAACAGATGAAGCAGGCTATGGGATGACTCGGTGTACAGAGAAATTTGTCTTGACGTTTTTTTATTTTTTGTACAAATTCTGAAAGTTTTTGTATAAATTATTTTGACTGTTTCTGCAGGACTTTCCTGAAAGCCGGAGGGGTGTCACCAAATAAAAAAAGATGTTAAGCATTCTTCTTAATTTGAATAAAATTTGTATATTTGCACGCAATAAAATCTAAAGCATAAAGCCCTATGTCATTTATTGCAGATAAAGTTGTAATGGACGGATTGACTTACGATGATGTATTGTTAATCCCGGCCTATTCTGAGGTATTACCCAAAGCTGTCGAACTCACGACAAAGTTTTCACGTAACATTGAATTAAAAGTTCCATTTGTAACTGCTGCCATGGATACAGTTACCGAAGCGCAGATGGCCATTGCCATTGCCCGCGAAGGAGGTATCGGTGTTATCCACAAGAACATGTCTATCGAAGAGCAGGCTCGTCAGGTTGCTATTGTAAAGCGTGCTGAAAATGGTATGATTTACGATCCTGTAACAATCAAGAGAGGTTCTACTGTAAAAGATGCTCTCGACCTGATGGCTGAATATAAAATCGGTGGTATTCCGGTGGTAGATGATGAAAAATATTTGGTAGGTATTGTTACAAACCGTGACCTTCGTTTTGAAAGAGACCTGACAAAGCGTATCGACGAAGTCATGACGAAGGAAAATATCGTAACTACAGAACCAGGAACAGATATGGAAACTGCTTCCAGAATTCTGCAAGAAAATAAAATTGAAAAATTGCCGGTTGTCGATAAAGACGGCAAGCTGATAGGTCTGATTACCTATAAAGATATTACAAAGGCAAAAGATAAACCGATGGCTTGTAAAGATGCCAAAGGACGTTTGCGTGTTGCTGCCGGAGTAGGTGTTACTGCCGATACATTGCAGCGCATGGAAGCTCTGGTAAATGCCGGTGCAGATGCTATCGTTATCGATACAGCACACGGACACTCTCTGTCGGTTATCGAAAAACTGAAAGAAGCGAAGAAGGCTTTCCCGAATATTGATATTGTTGTAGGAAATATTGCTACCGGCGAAGCTGCCAAGATGTTGGTTGAGGCTGGAGCAGATGCAGTAAAGGTTGGTATCGGTCCGGGTTCTATTTGTACCACACGTGTGGTAGCCGGAGTAGGCGTGCCGCAGTTGACAGCCGTATACGATGTAGCAAAAGCATTGGAAGGTACAGGTGTTCCTTTGATTGCCGATGGTGGTTTGCGCTATTCGGGCGATGTAGTGAAGGCACTGGCTGCCGGAGGTTACAGCGTAATGATCGGTTCACTGGTTGCCGGAACAGAAGAATCACCGGGCGACACGATTATCTTCAACGGCCGTAAGTTTAAGTCATATCGTGGTATGGGTTCACTGGAAGCCATGGAAAACGGCTCGAAAGACCGCTACTTCCAGTCGGGTACTACCGATGTGAAGAAACTGGTTCCGGAAGGTATTTCTGGCCGTGTTCCTTACAAAGGTACATTGTACGAGGTAATCTACCAGTTGGTCGGTGGTCTGCGTGCCGGTATGGGATATTGCGGTGCACACAATATCACAGAGTTGCACAACGCTAAGTTCACCCGTATCACAAATGCCGGTGTACTGGAAAGCCATCCGCACGATGTCGCAATTACCAGCGAGGCTCCTAATTACAGCCGTCCTCAGTAAGACAGGATGATTCCTATCGCATAAGGATATAGTTTTTCACCACAGACTTCGGTTCTATTGCCAGGATAACTTCATTGATGTATGCCGGCAGATTGAAGTCTGTGGTGAATTTTGTTATAAATGTATTTTTTTATTTCTTTCCAACCCTTATCGAACAATGACGAGTTTTGTAAAACAATTCTTTTTGCTCTCTTGTTTTTGTCTTCCCTGCAGCCTGTTTGCCGTTGGCAATGCCGACGTGCTGTTGCGTGTCGGTGGAAAAGATGTGACAAAGCAGGAGTTTGAACTTTATTGCAAGCATCATCTTGCAGGAAACTGCCGTACAGAATCGGTACAGAATGCTTTCGATGATTTTCTCTTCCAGAAATTGAAATCGGCCGATATGCGAAGGACGGGATGCGATACTCTCCCGGCTTTTCGTCAATATTGCAAAGTGATGCAGGGGGAATTGCTTAAGACTGTGATGCTGGATAAGGAACAGGAAGAGCGTGCCTGCCGCGATTTATACCGGCAGAGTGTAGAGCGGCTTTCAAAAAGCGGATGGGTAAAGATGGAACAGATTACCTGTCTGCTGGCTCAGGATGCTACCAGACAGGAAGAGAACGCAGCCCGTAACCGTATGGATTCCATCTATACGGCACTGAAGCAGGGCGCCTCGTTTTCAGCATTTTCTCATCAGGAGGAAGGCGGCACATGGATGCCGGTTGTGGAACTGCTTCAGGAGTTTACCGATCAGTTGACATCACTTGCAAAAGGTGCTTTTTCGAAACCGTTTTTTTCTCCGTTGGGAATTCATATCGTCAAGCTGACCGACAGTAAGCCTTGCATCAGCTATGAAGAGGCCCGGCCTTATCTTATCGCTTACATGGATCGCTTGGGGGCTGAACATCCTGCCTTGAAACGGGATGTCTTTGCACGTTGGACTGAAGGGGTGCTCGATGACAAGAACATACAGATGCGTCTGGAAACGGAAGAAGATGCTTTGCTCGCATCTTTTTGGGACAAGCTGCATGGGGAGTCTTCTCCTCATGAGGCTACTTCCGGCGAGCTGGATGACTATTTCAAGCAGCATAAGGAACGTTATGCTTGGGAACTTCCACACTTCAAGGGAGCTGTAATCCGCTGTTCCAACAAGAAGATGGCTTCGCGCATTAAGAAGTATCTGAAAAAATCTCCTTCCAGCCAGTGGGCAGAGAGATTGCATAAACTGGCCGAATCTGATTCTACCATCAATGCCTCAATCGAAGTAGGACTTTTTCAGATCGGGAAAAATGCCTGTGTCGACAAGCTGGCGTTCAAATGCGGACATCTTCGGGAAGACAAGGAACGACCTTATGCTTTTCTGATGGGAAAAAAATTGAAAAAAGGTCCCGAGGCGTATACCGATGTGCTTGATGCTGTAAAGGCCGACTATCGGAGAGAGCAGGAAAAAGAGCAGCTTGCTTCGTTAATGCAACATTTTGGCGTAGAAATAGAACAAGACGTTTTAAAAACCGTTAATTGTTGCGGAAGTAATTAATTAATACTGTATCTTCGTTCACTGATTCAGAGTAATAAGGCGAATGGGCAAATTTAGTATCTTCATTATTGCAGGGCTGATAGCTTTGTCAGGTTGTGGCAAGACGGTAGACCATAAGGGAAAAACTCCCTTGGTGGAAGTCGGTCATGAATTTCTGTATAAGGAGGACTTGCAGGCAGCCATGCCAGTGGGGATGCGCGGAGAAGACAGTGTCCGGTTTGCCGATGAATATATCCATAACTGGATAACAGATGTCTTGTTATACAAGAAAGCAGAAGGAAACATTCCCGATAATGTGAAAATAGATGAGCTGGTAGCCTCGTACCGTCGTGCGCTGATTATGCATACCTATCAGGAGGAACTGGTCAACCAGAAGCTGGGCAGTGAAATCTCGGATGCAGAGATTGAACAATATTATAACCAGAATGCCGGAATGTTTCGTGCCAACCAGCCTTATGTGCAGGGATTGTTTATGAAAGTACCGGTAAGTGCCCGTCATTTGAACAATGTACGTGCATGGTACAAGAAGAATACACAGGAAGCTATCGACAAGCTGGAGAAATTCAGTATCGGTAATGCCGTGAGTTACGATTTCTTTTACGACCGGTGGATTCCGGTGTCGGATATTGCAGCCAAGCTTCCGCTGAAAGCAGTCGATACAGATGCTGACTATTTAAACCGCAACCGCAATGTAGAGGTGCGTGATACGGCGTATTGTTATTTCCTCCATGTAGAACATTTTTTGCCTGCCGGACAACAGTTGCCGCTGGAATATGCCAAGAGTGAAATAAAAGAAATATTAATCAATCTGAAGCGTGTGGAGTTCATTAATCGAATGAAGGATGATTTGTATAAAAAGGCTTCAGAGGATAAGGACATTATTTATTATTAGAATCCGAACAATGAATAAGATTAAGTTTATCAAGGCTTATGCTTGTATGCTTTTGTTGCTTGCCGGAGTGTCGGCTTATGCGCAAAATAATGTGATAGACGAAGTAGTCTGGGTCGTAGGTGATGAGGCTATTTTGAAATCGGACGTGGAGAATGAACGTCTGAACGCTCAGTATGAGAACCGGCATTTCGACGGTGACCCGTATTGTGTGATTCCGGAAGAACTTGCCATTCAGAAACTTTTCCTGCATCAGGCGGAGATAGATAGTGTGATGGTTTCCGATCAGGAAGTGATTCAGGACGTTGAGCAGCGTATCGCATGGCTTACCGACCAGATCGGATCGAAAGAAAAGATGGAGGAATATTACAACAAGTCGTATACTCAGATTCGTGAAATGTTGCGCGAAAATGTAAAGAGTCAGAAAACAGTGCAGCAGATGCAGCAGAAGATTGTAGGCGATATCAAGCTGACTCCTGCCGAAGTTCGTAACTACTTCAGTCAGTTGCCTCAGGATAGTATTCCGTTTATTCCGACTCAGGTAGAGGTACAGATTATTACGCAGGAACCGAAAGTTTCGGAAAAAGAAATAGAACGTGTAAAGGCTCAGTTACGTGAGTATGCCGACCGTGTAAATAAGGGTGAAACTTCTTTCTCTACGCTGGCTCGTTTTTATTCGGAAGATCCGGGTACTGCGCGGCGTGGTGGTGAAGGTGGATTTACCGGAAGAGGTGAGCTGGTGCCTGAATTTGCAAATGTTGTGTTCAACTTGACGGATACCAAGAAAGTATCGAAGGTGTTCGAAACAGAGTTCGGTTATCACATTGCTCAGTTGATTGAAAAACGAGGTGACCGAGTAAACTACCGTCATATTTTGTTGCGCCCGAAAGTAGACCAGAAAGACATTGATGCAGCTCTTGCCCGTCTGGATTCTATTGCAGACGATATCCGGAAAAATAAATTTACTTTTGATGAAGCTGCTACCTGGATTTCGCAGGATAAAGATACCCGTAACAATCATGGATTGCTGGCTAACCCGCAGACCAGTACTTCTCGTTTCGAAATGCAGCAGTTGGCCGGTCTGATTTCGCAGGATGTGGCAAAGGTTGTAGAGAACATGCAGATAGGTGAAATATCAAAACCTTTTACAATGATCAATTCAAAAGGTAAGCAGGTCTGTGCAATCGTCAAGCTGAAAAACCGTATTGATGGTCATAAGGCAACCATTACCGAGGACTATCAGCGTCTGAAAGCGATGGTAATGGCTAAACGAAGCGAGGAAAAGCTTCAGAAATGGATTGTAGAAAAACAGAAGAATACATATGTACGTATCAATCCCGACTGGAGAAACTGTGATTTCAAATATCCGGGATGGATCAAGAACTGATACTTAAACTCATATATGCAGAAACAGAAGAACAAGAAAAATATATTTGGCGGGCATAGGGTGCTGTTAGCAGGCGTCCTATGCCTGTTCGGCTTTTGTCTGCTGGCACAGAAGCCGGTTCAGAACCGGAAACCGAAGGCGCAGACCGATACGGCAAAGGTGCAGAAGACTCAGGCTGCTCCCAAAAAACAGCCGGCCAAGAGTAAGGTGTATCTGATCCATTCCGATTTGTTGCGCAAAGATTCACGTCATCCGGACGCGCAAGTCGTAGTAGGAAATGTAGTCTTTCGTCACGATAGTGTGTATATGTACTGCGATAGTGCTTACTATTACGACAAGATTAGTTCGTTCGAAGCTTTCAGTAATGTGAAGATGAATCAGGGAGATACGCTTTTTCTGTATGGCGACCGGTTGTATTACGATGGAAACACCCAGATAGCCGAAGCGCGTATGAATGTACGTATGGAGAACCGTAATACAACACTGCTGACCGATAGCCTGAACTACGACCGTGTGTATAATCTGGGATATTTCTTCGATGGAGGTACGCTGATGGATGAACAGAACGTACTGACTTCGGAATGGGGGCAATACAACCCCAGTACCAAACAGTCGGTCTTCAACTATAATGTGAAGCTGGTGAATCCGCAGTTTACCCTGACTTCCGATACACTGGAATACAATACGGCAAGTAAGATTGCCAATATTGTCGGTCCTTCGGATATCCTGAGCGACAATAATCATATCTATTCGGAACGGGGAACCTATAATACGATGACCGGAAAGGCATACTTGCTGGACCGTTCTGTCCTGACTAACGAAGGCAAACAACTGACAGGTGACTCTTTGTTCTACGATCGGAATGAAGGTTTGGGCAAGGCTTTCCGCAATATGGTATTGACCGATACCATCAACAAAAATATGATGACGGGAGAATACGGATATTATAACGAAAAGAAGAAATATGCGTTTGCTACCGACAAGGCTGTTGCCATCGACTATTCTCAAGGCGATAGCCTGTTCCTGCATGGAGATACATTGCTGATGGAAACTTTCCATCTGGATACAGACTCGATGTTCCGTGAGATGCGTGCATTTCATAAGGTGCGTTTCTACCGGACAGATGTGCAGGGAGTGGCCGATTCGCTGGTCTTTTCTACAAAAGACAGTTGCCTGACCATGTATCACGATCCTATTTTGTGGAACAAGAACCAGCAACTGGTAGGAGAAAAGATTTGTATGTATATGAACGACAGTACGATAGACTGGGCACATATCATCAATCAGGCGTTGTCGGTAGAGCAGATAGATACAACGATGTATAATCAGGTGACGGGAAAGGAAATGAAAGCATACTTCCGCGATAAGCAGATGTACAAGACGGAAGTTATCGGTTCGGTACGTCTGGTTTACTATCCGATGGATGCCGATAGTACACTGATTGGAATGAATGTTTCGGAAACCAGTAAGCTGGATATTTATCTGGAAAACCAGAAACTGGAGAAAATGGTGATGAGTCCTAAGTCGAACGGTACACTTTATCCGATGACACAGATTCCTTCCGGAACCAGTAAATTGCAGAATTTTGTATGGTTCGACTATATACGTCCGCAGAACAAGCAAGATATATTCAACTGGCGCAGCAAGAAAGTTGAAGACCAGTTGAAGAAGAATGTACGCGGCCCGGTAGAACTGCCGAACCAGCATTTGTTTGAAACTAAAAAGGAGTAAGAGTATGGGAATGTTTACGATGAGAAAGCCACGTGCATATCACCATGAGTATATTTACGTGGATGAGCGAAAGGAAAAGTTGGAGAAGATAGAAGAAAACGCAAAGCGTGATCTGGGGATGCTTCCTCCTAAGGAATTTTCTCCCGAAGACATCCGGGGAAAGTTTGTTGAAGGTACAACTTACCTGAAACGGCGTAAAGAAAGTGGACGCAAGCCCTTGAGTTACGCTACTATATTCATAGCCATAGCTGTACTTGCATATATCTTACACTATTTGGTGACTGGAGAACTTACTTTCTAAATTTTTTCATGTTATGAGCGATGTAATCCGTTTGTTGCCCGATTCCGTAGCCAACCAGATTGCGGCGGGCGAAGTTATACAGCGTCCGGCTTCTGTGGTGAAGGAGTTGGTAGAAAATGCCATCGACGCCGGAGCACATCACGTAGACGTTTTGGTGACTGATGCGGGCAAGACTTGTATTCAGGTCATAGACGATGGAAAAGGTATGTCGGAAACTGATGCGCGTCTGGCTTTCGAACGTCATGCGACATCGAAAATTCGTCAGGCTGCCGATTTGTTTTCTCTTCATACGATGGGTTTCCGTGGCGAGGCGCTTGCTTCGATTGCTGCGGTGGCTCAGGTAGACCTGCGTACTTGTCAGGAAGGAGAACAGCTTGGAACTCATATTTGTATTTCGGGCTCCAAGGTAGAAAGTCAGGAGGCTATAGCGTGTTCACAGGGAAGTAATTTTTCTGTTAAAAACCTTTTCTTCAATATTCCAGCGCGGCGTAAGTTCTTGAAATCGAATCAGACGGAGCTGAGTAATATTCTGGCAGAATTTGAACGTATTGCCCTGGTCAATCCTGATGTATCGTTTACACTGCATCATAATGATACGGAAATGCTGAATCTTCCGGCTATCCAGTTGCGTCAGCGTATTATGGGAGTATTCGGAAAGAAACTGAACCAAGATTTGCTGTCGCTCGATATTGAAACCAGTATGGTAAAAATACATGGTTTTATCGGAAAGCCCGAAACGGCCCGCAAGAAAGGGGCTCGTCAGTTCTTTTTTGCCAACGGGCGTTATATGCGACACCCATATTTTCACAAGGCGGTGGTCGATGCTTACGAAAACCTCATTCCGGCTGGTGAACAGGTTTCTTACTTTATTTATTTTGATGTCGATCCGGCAAATATTGATGTGAATATTCATCCTACGAAGACAGAAATAAAATTTGAGAACGAGCAGCCTATCTGGCAGATCCTGTCGGCAGCAGTAAAAGAAACGTTGGGACGCTTCAATGCTGTTCCTTCCATTGACTTTGATACGGAAGGTATGCCTGATATTCCAGCTTTTGATGCGGCTCCTACTTCGGGCGTTCGTCCTCCTTCTACTTCGTACGATCCTTCGTATAATCCGTTTAATGTGTCGTCGGTGCCTCCATCGCAGTATTCTCCTTCTTCGTACAATAAGAAGCAGCACACGGAATGGGAACCTTTGTTTCAGGGGCTGGAAAAGAACAGTATGCCTGCGTGGAATATGCCTTCTTCGCCTGTTCCTGAAGAATCGTGGAGTGAGCCTGAACAAGAACCGTCGGAGCCGACATTGTATGATGAGCATCCGGATGAAAATGTAGCAGAAAAGTCGGCACAACATTATCAGTATAAAGGAAGCTATATTCTGACTTCTGTCAAGTCGGGATTGATGATTATTGACCAGCAGCGTGCTCATGTACGTATTTTGTACGATAAGTATATGAGTCAGATAGCCAATCGGAGAAATGTTTCTCAGCGTATGCTATTTCCTGATATGGTGCATTTCTCTCCAGCCGAAGTTCCTGTGCTGGAGGAAATCATGGACGACCTGACAGCCTTGGGCTTTGAACTCAGTAATCTGGGGGGAGGCTCTTATGCCATCAATGGCATACCGGCAGGTATTGAAGGTTTAAATCCAGAAACGCTGGTGACGAATATGGTGCAGACTGCTATCGAAAAGGGCTGTAAGGTAAAAGAGGAAGTGCAGAGTATGCTGGCTCTTTCACTGGCAAAAGCTGCTGCTATTGTACCTGGACAGGTACTTACGAATGAAGAAATGAATAATCTGGTAGATGAGCTTTTTGCTGTTTCTACTCCCAATTATACTCCCGACGGCAAGGTCGTGCTTTCAGTCTTGAAAGAAGACGATTTGGAGAAGCTTTTCAAGTAAGACGGAATCAGTTGACTTGTCAAAATTGGAGTTGCATAAAATCTCTCTGTTTTTATCTTGTATTGTGATGATATAGGATAAAAATAGAGAGATTTTGTATTTCATAACTTATCCTTTGTTCCTTTTCTTGTAACTGCTGGGGCTTTCTCCTAATATTTTGATAAATACTTTTGTAAAATGATATTGGTCATAGAAACTTAGTTTGTCGGCTATTTCTTTAATCTTCATGTCTGAAAAGTCAAGAAGCTGACAGGCTTTTTGTATTTTCATGTGAGTAAAATAATTGAGAGGTGTATGTCCGGTCTTCTTTAAAAAAAGTTGTCCGAAATGTGATGGAGAGTATCGTACGCTTTCTGCAATTTCTTCCAAGGATAATTTTTTGTTGATGTTTTTTTGCATGAAACAAATGGCCTCCTGTATAATGTTACCTTTTGACGCTTTATTGACTTCTCTAAATTGAGATATAAAACGGAATGAGGCTATAAAATGCCATAGGCACAATGAAGTATACTCCAGATTTTCGATGCTATATCCTTTTTCCAGATTTTGATAGATTTCTTCAAAGAGGATAAGTCTGTCTTTGAATCGAGCATCGGGAGCATCGTC
Organism: Phocaeicola sp.; assembly: GCF_057861905.1. NCBI lineage: Bacteria > Pseudomonadati > Bacteroidota > Bacteroidia > Bacteroidales > Bacteroidaceae > Phocaeicola > Phocaeicola sp. The sequence goes on from NZ_DBMACV010000053.1 coordinate 20,220, forward strand.
AATGTTGAATACTTTATTGTATATTGATTTGAATAGGTGGCTTTTTTCTCCGGTGAAATGAATCCAGTAAATAGACCATGGATTGCGTTCGGAGGCTGCATACGTGTGTGGTAGTCCTGCTTCGATGATGAAAAACTGTTCTTTTTCTATATCATGATGTACTCCATTCACATTGAACCATCCTTTTCCTTCTGTACAATATATAAGAATATGTTGGCTTGCTCCTTCGGGACGTGTTCTGTAGTGCCCTGAGGCTTTAGGATAGAAACCAATGTCTGTAACGTATAACAGATTGGTTATTTCATTGTTTTGCAATAGCTCAATAATTGCTGGAGGGAGCACAATAGCTCTCTGGCCCGTAAATCCATCTTTTTTGTGCTTCATAGATTGTATTTTACTTTTGCAAAAGTAATTTTTTCTGTTTGCTTTTCAAATCTCCTCTTCCCTTTTTAGTGAAAAAAACAAGATATTTTACATGATAACCGATGTTTTCTACATTTTTTGCCTCATGGATTCTCTGTTATTTTGTATTCGTTTAATATTAATAACTAACTATGAATACATATAATTGTCTTTTTGTCTATTTTATTTGTTTGGTTTCAGCAATGGGAGGGCTTCTTTTCGGGTACGATTGGGTTGTCATAGGTGGAGCAAAACCTTTTTATGAAATTTATTTTGGAATATCCGAGAATGCTGGTATGCAGGCTTTAGCAATGAGTATTGCCTTGGCTGGTTGCTTGTTAGGAGCTACAATGGCGGGATTTTTGGCCGATCGTTATGGAAGAAAGAAACTATTGCAGTTTGCAGCCTTGGTCTTTTTGGTGTTTTCTTGGGCTACTGGTGCAAGTTCTGCTTTGATGACTTTTATTTTGGCCCGATTGGTAGGAGGAATAGCCATTGGCTTAGCTGCTGATTTATCTCCGATGTACATTGCCGAAGTTGCTCCGACACGGATACGTGGTAAACTGGTTACTTTAAATCAGTTGACAATTGTTCTTGGAATTTTGAGTGCACAGATTGTGAATATGCTTTTGGCCGATCCTGTATCGGAAACTGCAACTTCAAGTGATATTTTTCTGTCGTGGAACGGACAAGCAGGATGGAGATGGATGTTTTGGGCAGTGTGTATACCGTCTGGCCTTTTCTTTTTACTTTCTTTGTTTATTCCGGAAAGCCCGCGTTGGCTGGCTGCCAATAATCGGAGAGAAGCTGCTGCAAAGGTTTTGCGAACTATCGGAGGAGAAGAATATGCAAAAGTAGAACTTTTAAATTATTCTGCAGCTTCCTTTTCTTCAAGTAGTCAACATCAAGGCGCGTTGTCTTTATTATTTTCTGCTAAAATGCGTAAAGTCTTAATTGTTGGTATTGTATTGGCTATGTTTCAGCAGTGGAGTGGGACTAATATTATATTCAATTATGCTCAAGAGGTATTTCAGGCAGCAGGGTATGGCATATCTGAAATGCTGATGAATATTGTAGTAACTGGCATTGCTAATTTAGTCTTTACATTTATCGCTATTTATACAGTCGAACGTTTGGGGCGTAAAACATTGATGTTAATAGGGGCAGGCGGACTGGCGGGCATTTATACATTGCTTGGCATAAGTTATTTTCTTGAGTTTAAGGGAGTGATTATGATTGTGTTTATTGTGCTTGCAATTGGACTTTATGCGATGTCCTTAGGACCGATAACTTGGGTATTGTTGTCGGAAATATTTCCTAATAAGGTACGTGGAATTGCAATGGCTGTATGTACAGCCTGCTTGTGGATAGCATCTTTCTTGTTGACTTATACTTTCCCGTTTCTAAATGCAGGCCTGGGTACAGGAGGAGCCTTTATTCTTTATATGATAATCTGTTTGGCAGGTTTCCTGTTCGTTTTACGTTATGTGCCGGAAACCAAAGGAAAATCGTTGGAAGAGTTAGAAAAGGAGTTGGTAAAGTGATTGTAATTTAGAATTTGAAGCGCAAGATATTATACATTATTTTATGAGGTAAAACTTGTTTAGCTATTATTGCTTATGGAAAAGATAACAGAGTATTTAGTTCAAAGCACAATTAATACTTCCGAAGTAAGAGCTTGGGAGGAGGTTGTAATGCTGCCTACTTATGGCATAGGTAAAGAAGAGAAAAATCCTATTTTTTTGGAGAAACGTGTCTATCAGGGTAGTTCCGGTTCAGTTTATCCTTATCCGGTAATTGAAAAGATTGAAGATGAAAAACATGATTGTCCTTGGAGGGCTTTTTTTATAGAGAATGAGTATATCAAGGTGATGATTTTGCCTGAATTGGGGGGACGTATTCAGATGGCTTATGATAAGGTAAAAAAGCGTCATTTCGTTTATTATAATCAGGTAATCAAACCGGCTTTGGTTGGTCTTACCGGCCCATGGATTTCTGGAGGTATTGAGTTTAACTGGCCACAGCATCACCGTCCGAGTACTTATTTGCCTACAGATTGCATGATAGAAGAATTTCCGGATGGAAGTAAAACAGTGTGGTGTAGTGAAGTAGAACGTATGTTCCGTACTAAAGGTATGGTTGGATTTACACTTTATCCGGGCAAAGCTTATATTGAAATAAAAGCTAAGGTTTATAATCGTACTCCCTTCCCGCAGACTTTTTTGTGGTGGGCAAATCCGGCTGTTGCTGTCAATAAAGATTATTATTCTGTATTTCCACCTGATGTGAACGCCATGTTTGATCATGGAAAGCGTGCAGTTTCAAGTTTTCCTATTGCAACTGGGGAATATTATAAAGTAGACTATTCTGCAGGTGTGGATATATCTCGTTATAAAAATATTCCTGTACCCACTTCTTATATGGCCATTAATTCTAAATATGATTTTGTTGGCGGTTACAATGAGGATGTAGAGGCTGGACTTCTCCATGTGGCGGATCATCATATTAATGCAGGGAAAAAACAATGGACATGGGGATGTGGTGATTTTGGTCAGGCCTGGGATCGCAATCTTACAGACGAAGATGGACCGTATATTGAGCTTATGACGGGTATGTATTGTGATAATCAGCCTGATTTTACTTGGTTGCAACCTTATGAAGAAAAATCTTGGGTACAATATTTCATGCCTTATCAGAAAGTAGGTATGGTGAAGAATGCAACGCGCGATGCGCTTATCAATATTCTTCCGGAGCAAGAGGGGAGGATGAAAGTTATGCTTTATACAACAGCAGTACATCGCGAAGTGCGCATCATGCTTGTTAATGTGGAAAATGGTAAGATTTATCTTGATGCCCTTACAGCTGTAGCTCCGGATAATGCCTATGAAAATACTGTAGTGTGTGATACTGTTAAACTGGAAGAACTGAAGCTTACTGTTCTCGATGAGAATGGTAAAGTGCTTGTTAGCTACCAGGCTGATAAACCGGAAATTAAGCCTGTTCCGGAGCCGGCAAAGGCAGCACTTGATCCGAAGGAAATAGCCAGTATGGAGCAATTGTTCCTGACCGGACAGCATTTGGAACAGCATCGTCATGCCACTTATCTTCCAATGGATTATTATATGGAAGCTCTCAGGCGTGATGAAAGTGATATTCGTTGCAATAATGCAGTGGGTCTGTTGTTGTTGCGCCGGGGACGTTTTGCTGAAGCTCAGAAATATTTTGAACGGGCTGTTAAAACTCAGACGGAGCGTAATCCCAATCCATACGATGGTGAACCTCGCTATAACCTCGGGTGGAGTAAAAAAATGCAAGGCGATATAGATGGAGCTTATGATGCATTCTTTAAAGCTACTTGGAATGCAGCCTGGCAGGATGCCGGTTATATGGGATTGGCGCAGATTGACATGATTCGGGGAGATTATACAGATGGACTTGACCATATTAACCGTTCTTTGTATCGTAACTGGTTAAATCACGTGAGTTCGACGAATTGTAAGTGTTTGTAAATTTGGTGATTAGCGAAAATTGTTGTAACTTTATAGTGCTGAATTACAAAGAATTACAAACAATAATCG
>NZ_DBMACV010000054.1:0-23824 GCF_057861905.1 Phocaeicola sp.
TATTGTTTCTTTGAAAACAAACCGGATGCATTGCAAGGATACTATATTGAGGACTCAAAACAACTGGCCTTATTCTAAACTTATCCCGAACTCAGGTAACTTACTGGATAAATATAAGGAGTTTCTTCTTTCATAAACCAACGAGAAGGGACAATAACAGTTTTATTCTTTCTCGGATTCAACCACGCTCCCCACCAACTGAAAGTACTATTACAGATAATATGGTTTCGACAATGACTCATCAGCATCATATCCTGCCAACTGTCATTTCCTTGATTCCAATCTATGTAATGAGCATTAGGTAAAGATAAATTCTGCTTCACCCATTCTATATCATCAGAAAAAACATAAAAAGAAGGAGTCGACTCATGTTTTTTCAATTCGGTTATAGCATTTTTATAATAGGACAACTGACAGACACATCCAGCATTGGCCCAGAATTTTGGGAGTAAATAATCACCGCGACGAATGTGTATTGATACAGCATGCTCATCGGCATCTATTATTTTCATCATTTCACGACTCCGGCTATTTATCAATTCCATATTAAAACAGAAAGTCTTTCTAACATCATCTTCAATATCAGCAAAGAAACGCTCCGACTGATAAAAGCCTTTGAAATAGATCAACGGCCAAGCATATTTTTTCTCAAAAGCTTCCATGGAGCCGTTTTTCTGTTTCCTCTCATAAACAACCTTGCACAATAAGAATTCCATAAGTTTCTTAAGTGTACGATTTATACAGAACTCTGTATGAGGTAAAGCAAATACCCGGTTCATTTCGTATCCGTGATGTACATGGTAGTGCATCATGTCCGATAAATCTATCTTTGTATGAGGAAAAAGTTTCTTCATTTTCAGATAGAAGGCGTATATAAACATCTGGTTGCCTAAGCCACCTGTCATTTTTATTAATCTCATATGTGGGCGTTATTATACTTCAAAATTAGTTTCAAACATTCGTTGGCATCGAAACCTCTTGCCTTGGCATATTCATCGGCAAGAATGGCAAATATTTCCGGTGTTCCCGGAAGACGTTCAAAGTTGTGGCAACCTTCTTCCATATCAACCGCGCGGAAACGGATACGGTTCAGGTCTATTATTTCTACCTCTACACCTTTGTCGGTGCGACGGAACAGGATATTCCCACGTGAATAGTCTTTATGCAAATAACCTTTTTCGTGGAGTGCTGCTGTTGTGCGGGCAATGGCTCGCAAAACTTCTTCCTGACCGGGGAAATCGCCTCGCATCAAGTTTACGTACGAGTACGGACATTCCGACTTCAGACAGGCATAATAGCTGTGGGTAAAAAGCAGGCCGTTGCGTTCGGTATAATAGGCTACAGGAGCAGGACTTCCGATTCCTTCCCGACGAAGCATTTCGGCATATTCAAACGAACGTTGTGCTTTTGACGAACGGAATACTCCGTATGCAATACGGTTGATCAGATTGGGAACACGGAATGATTTTACGACAACTTTCGTACCGTGCCAGTCCATTTCACGCAATTCGTTTCGTCCTTTATAAATTACAGTACCATAGTCATATTTAAACAAAGCAGGTAGCGCTTTTACATAATCGGTTAATGTACAAAAATCAGATGCTACATATATTTTTCGGGGATGAAACAAACGATAGATACGGTTCAGCAGTACGGACCACGAACGGCAATAGTGAAGTGGCCCTCCCAACTCACGTTCAAAGAACTCCGGATGACGTGCATTTAAAGCGTCAATTAAATTTTTCTTTAAACTACGATCGGACACACGTTTAGAACCTGTTCGCACCCGATAAGATACCGACACTCGAGGCAAGGTTACAACCTTTCCGCCATCTTTTAACATAGCAATCCAAAAGGCCCAATCTTCTCTTGCAACAATATGCTCATCATAACCGCCCACCCGTTCCCAATCTGATTTCCGATACAAAGCACAAATAGGAATCATATTCTTCCGTGCCAGCAACTTACGCGAAAAAGGAGGTAATTTCCATTCACCTTTACGGTCACCGAAATATTCAGCACGAGGACATACAGCTTTTATTTTCATGTCAGATAATATCACATGTACTGCATCAGACACAAAGGTTTCGCTCATCTTGTCATCAGCATCAAAAGGTAGTATAAACTCACCTTCCGCCAGACGGACAGCCTGATTTCTGGCTGCACAAGCTCCCCCGTTAGGTTGGGTATAGGCACGTACACGCCGATCTTTCTTTGCATAGTCGCATGCGACACGATACGAAGCGTCTTTCGAACCGTCGTCTACCACTACTACTTCAAAGTTCGGATAATCGGACGCCAGTATAGAATCGAGTGTTTCCGGCAGAAAAGACTCCATATTATATACAGGCACTACCACCGAAACCAAAGGAGTTTTATCCATATCTGCAATCATTAAATCTTATCGAGTCCTTTCGTATATTTCAACCAATAATATTTCAAGGGGTTTTTATATTTCAACTGTTTCCACGGGCGGCTTCCGTGCGGACGGTGCCAGACAGGAAGGGTGGTAAACAGATAGTTCTGAAAGCCTTGTTTCAAGGCTTCGTGTGAAATGGTTACATCAAACCAGTTTTTTGTCGGATCAAGCTGACGGAAGTCGAAAGCACGAAGAAACTCCGGCGTAAGCAGTGAACAACAGAAACTGCAATGTTTCTTTTCTGGATATACCTTGCCTTCATTACCTTTGGCATGTAGGTATGGATAATTGATAACTCCGTTCTCGTCTACAGTTACAGCTGCTGCAATGGCACACCCACTACGTACTGCTGCTCCGTCGTACAAATCCTGTAAGGTGTTCTTCTTTACTACAACATCCGACTCTACAATAAGCAGACCTGCATCGTCGGCAATAGCCTCTTGCTGGGAACGTTGAAGCACCAACAGATAATTGGGAGAAGGATGAGTTGTAATGTCGGATAAATTGACCAGACGAAAATTCAATTCTTTAGAGGCTTCCTCCAAACGTTTGGTGTTCTCTTCTGTACTGAAGTCATTGTACACCGTATAAGTAAAAGGAACTTTAATGTCGGAAGCTAAAATGGCACGAATTGTTTCGAGAGTAAAATCAATCGAATCTTTTACTGGAGTTATGATATGCAAACATTTCATATGAACATCATTATTAAAGTACAAAGGTAACAAAATACCAACATTTTTCAAATCTACACAAAGATTTCATTTCATCCAATTATAAATGTAAAAAATACTACCTTTGCACGACTTTAGAAAAACAGACATGAAAGTTATCGTTGACAATAAAATACCTTATATAAAGGAAGCTATCGAATCGCTTGCCGATGAAGTGGTCTATCTGCCAGGAAAGGCATTTACTCCCGAAATTGTAAAAGATGCCGATGCGCTGATTACTCGTACACGTACCCGTTGCGACCGTACTTTGCTGGCTGGCAGTAAGGTAAAGTTTATCGGAACGGCTACCATCGGATTCGATCATATCGACACGGCTTATTGTCACGAAGCTGATATTACATGGAGTAACTGCCCGGGATGTAACGCCGGTGCCGTAGAACAATATATACACTCAGTACTTTTATTGTTACAACAGGAAAAAAATATCACACTGAAAGATGCCTGTCTGGGTATTGTCGGAGTAGGACATGTAGGCAGCCGCATCAAGCAACTGGCAGAGCGTTTAGGAATGCGTGTGCTCCTGAATGACCCTCCTCGGGCCGACCATGGAGAAAAAGGGTTTGTCGATTTGCGTACACTGGCGCACGAATGTGATATTATAACTTTTCATACTCCATTGGAAAGAAGTGGAAAATATCAGACTTATCATTTAGCAGATGAATCTTTTTTCAACCTGCTGGAAAAGAAACCGTACATAATTAATACGTCACGTGGAGAAGTTATAGAAACTGAGGCAATTCTGAATGCTTTATCTGCCGGGAAAATATCTGGAGCTATAATCGATGTCTGGGAAAATGAACCGAATATTAACCTTGAACTGTTGGACAAAGTATTTATCGGCACTCCGCACATCGCCGGATATTCTGCCGACGGAAAGGCAAATGCAACCCGCATGGTACTGGAATCCTTCTGCCGTTTCTTTGGAAAAGAAATGGATTTTTCTATCGTTCCACCTGAACAACCGCATTTGCCTTACGACAGTGACGAAAACATCCGCCAGTTACAAATGTATAATCCGCACCTCGACTGTGAGGTATTGCGTGCACATCCGGAAACATTCGAACTGTTGCGTAGCGAATATCATTTACGACGGGAGTGAAAGCAAACGTTCTATTTCTTGGGGATAATAAGTATACTCTAATGCATGTACACGTTGTGCAAGGGTTTCAGGTGTATCATCAGGTAAGACAGAACATTTCGCCTGAAAAATAATATCTCCCTGGTCGTAATGTTCATTAATATACTGAATGGTAATGCCACTTTCATGTTCACCTGATGCCAGAACTGCCTCATGAACATGCATACCATACATTCCTTTTCCTCCAAATTTAGGAAGCAGCGAGGGATGTATATTTACGATTCTGTGTGCATAATCATGCAATATATCATCTGGAATACGCGACAAGAAACCAGCCAGAACTATGAAATCGGTATCATAACTTTTCAAGACTTCAAGTCCCTTGCCTGCCGCAAAGTCTTGAGGAATGATTACTTCACATGGAACATTCAGGGTATGAGCACGCTCTATGACATGAGCTGTAGGACGAGAAGCTATTACAACGGCTACTTCTATCGTAATATGGCCGGCAAAATAGCGGATAATATGCTCGGCATTCGTACCTTCACCCGATGCCAAAATTGCTATTTTTTTCATTGATTCACCTTTTTTGTGCACATAATATATAAAATTGTGCAAAGAAATTGCATTTATTTGGCTGAATATTTGTATAGAACGAGAAATATTTATTCCTTTGCACCGAAATATAAACAAAATTATTCTATTTATAAACTTAAAACAAGAAAATTATGTCTGAAATCGCATCAAAAGTACAGAAAATTATCGTTGATAAATTGGGCGTAGAAGAATCAGAAGTTACTCCGACAGCTAGCTTCACTAACGACCTGGGTGCTGACTCTTTGGATACAGTAGAATTGATCATGGAATTCGAAAAAGAATTCGGTATCTCTATTCCTGATGATCAGGCAGAAAAGATCCAGACTGTAGGCGACGCTATCTCTTACATTGAAGCTAACGCAAAATAATTTAATTCTACTTTTATGGAATTAAAAAGAGTAGTGGTAACAGGTCTTGGTGCACTCACTCCGGTAGGTAATACTGTTCCTGAATTCTGGAACAACCTTCTTAATGGAGTAAGTGGGGCAGGACCTATTACTCATTTCGACGCTTCTAAGTTCAAGACTCAGTTCGCTTGTGAAGTGAAAAACTTCAATGCTACTGATTTTATTGACCGTAAAGAAGCCCGTAAAATGGACCTTTACACTCAATATGCAGTCGTAGCAGCCAAAGAAGCGGTAACAGATGCAGGCATAGACGTCGAAACAGAAGATTTGAACAAAGTCGGAGTGATTCTCGGTGTCGGAATCGGAGGTATTCATACTTTCGAAGAAGAAGTTGCTGGCTATGAAAAGACCAAAGACACTATCGGGCCGAAATTCAATCCGTTCTTTATCCCGAAAATGATTGCAGATATTGCATCCGGACAGATTTCCATCATGTATGGTTTCCATGGCCCTAACTTTACAACCACTTCTGCATGTGCTTCTTCTTCCAACGCGATAGCTGATGCTTTCAACTATATCCGTTTGGGAAAAGCTAACATTATCGTAACAGGTGGTGCCGAAGCAGCCATTTTCCCTGCGGGAGTAGGTGGTTTCAATGCAATGCACGCATTGTCTACTCGCAATGATGACCCTGTACATGCTTCACGTCCATTCAGTGCAAGCCGTGACGGATTCGTAATGGGTGAAGGTGCCGGATGTCTGATTCTTGAAGAACTGGAACATGCAAAAGCACGTGGTGCTAAGATATATGCAGAGTTGGCCGGTACAGGTGCTTCTGGCGACGCTTATCATCTGACAGCTTCTCATCCTGAAGGTCTGGGTGCGAAACTGGTTATGAAGAGCGCTTTGGAAGACGCTGGTATGCAACCGGAAGACATTGACTATATCAATGTACACGGAACTTCTACTCCAGTAGGTGATATCTCTGAAGTAAAAGCTATTAAAGACCTGTTCGGCGAACACGCTTACAAACTGAATATCAGTTCTACCAAATCAATGACCGGACACCTCTTGGGAGCTACTGGTGGCGTAGAAGCTATTGCATGTGTACTTTCTGTTAAAAATGACATTGTACCGCCGACTATCAACCACGAAGAAGGTGATAATGATGAACAAATCGATTATAACCTGAACTTCACATTCAATAAGGCACAGCAGCGTACTGTTCGTGCTGCATTGAGCAATACATTTGGTTTTGGTGGACACAATGCATGTGTAATCGTAAAAAAATACACTGAATAAACTGTGTTTAGCAATATAACAGATAAGATAAGACTTCTTTTCCGTAAGGATAAGGAGCCTTATCTTTGTTTTTACAAGATGCTCGGGTTCTATCCGAGGAATATCGAAATCTACCAGCAAGCTTTATTACATAAATCATCGTCGATTAAGGCTGGAAAAGGACGGTTGCTGAACAACGAACGACTTGAATTTTTAGGTGATGCCATTCTGGATGCAGTAGTAGCTGATATCGTATATAAAAAATTTGAAGGTAAACGAGAAGGTTTCCTGACGAATACGCGTTCCAAGATCGTACAACGCGAAACCTTGAACCGCGTAGCCGTACAAATTGGACTGGATAAACTAATAATATATACAACCCGACAGTCCTCACACAACAGTTACATGTGTGGAAACGCCTTCGAAGCACTTATCGGAGCTATTTATCTGGATAGAGGCTATCGTGCCTGCAAAGAATTCATGGAAGAACGGATTATCAACCAATACTTGAATCTGGAAAAAATTTCACGTAAAGAGGTCAATTTCAAATCGAAACTGATTGAATGGAGCCAGAAAAACAAGTTCAATATAGAATTCAACCTAACAGGACAATCAGTCGACGAGGCACAGAATCCTATTTTTGAGACGCAGGTTCTGGTCGAAAATATTGCAGCTGGTACAGGAAAAGGATATTCCAAGAAAGAATCGCAACAGGAAGCTGCGCACGAAACACTGGCTAAGATAAAAGGCAATCCGCAGTTTATCGATGCTATCTTTGCAGCAAAGGCAAAAAGAGAAAAAGAGATAGAGGTCCGTGAACGGGAAAGTGCAATAGCTACCGCAGAGAAAGAAAATGTAATGCTGGCAGAAGATAATACGCTGAAAACCGAAATACCAGAAGAACATTTCGAAGATACAGAACGTATTATTGCAGAAGCTGAAGAAGCTGCCTTCCGCCAAAATAACGAATAACATAAGTTGAAAAAGCCGGAATAACATGTTTATCTCCGGCTTTTTTGTATACCTACAAGATTATCTATTTTTACAATTCTCCACAAACGATTTTATAAGAAGCATCTTTTAATATAACCGTCTTATTAGCATCAAGTAAATAAAGTGAAGGCATTGCTTTTAAGTCGTACAAAGCATTTTGCTTAATCTCTTCATGATCACACCCCACAATCCATCCCTTTGGTAATTCGTGAAGAGTATGCTTCCATATTTCCTGATTTCCCTCAGTATATACAGCCAATACAGTTAAATTTCCTGTATCAACGGCTTGCTGCAAAAATTCATCATGCAGCATTTCCTGCATGATTTCATGACAGCTCGGGCATTCAGGATCGTAAAAGACCAATAACAACCGATTGTTTCTAACCTCCGTCTGATATAGTGTATGCTTACTCCTATCTGGAAGATAATATACAAAATCCATAGCTTTCTCACCAGGAGAATTTCGTTGAATCAACTGTAAGGTAAATTGCAACGAACTCTTTCTTGTTTCATCTACATATTTACTATTCAACATACGTTTCAGAAACATAGCATACAACTTCTCATTATAAAAAGGAGAATTGGGATTATACAGATAATCTTCCATCAACTGTAAAAAGACTTTTTGTGCATGAATCTGCTGCTCTAAGCCACCACAAAAATTTTCCAGACTTTCAATCTGCTTCCGTTCAGTCAGAGTTTTATCTGCAAGTAAAGCTAAATAATCAACCATTCCTTGTTCAGACACATTCCTGTTATTAACTAATACCGTATCAGCAAAATTAAAATTATCCCAATAATGCGCTATTAAATAAGCTTTACGATCTGCTGGCAGAGTAAGCATAGCAGGTATCTCGGGAAAAGGGAAAAGAGATTCCGTTTTAACTTGCGATTGTACAACTTCTTTTTTTACAGGATTTTCCTTTTCTCGCGCTTTATAGTTACAAGAAGTTACAGTCAACAACAATAAAGCACATCCTCCAAGTAAATTTAGCTTACTTCCTTTCCTATGATGAATAATATTCTTTATACTTTTCATTGTTTCTTCAATGCAATAAGTAAAACCAACTCATTTGCTTCATGACCAACAAGACAGGTAAATGTTATTGTAAAAAATTAAGTATGAATAATTTTATTTTTATCTATCTCATTCCATCATGTATTCTGTATATGCCTGCAACAAGCGCAAGTTATTACGCGCTTCAGTACATCCCAAAGTCGCAGCCTGAGAAAATTCCTCCTCAGCATTTCTCACATTACCCGATTTAGCATATACCACTCCCAATAGATTTATCAGCCTTGCATCTCTCGGTGCTTGCTTCAGTAATAATATCGCATCAGCTATACATTCAGCTTCAATCAAAGCCAGTGCAACATTATTCTGCATAACAACATCTTTAGGATACGCTTTCGCTCCCCGAAGCATACAATCGAGATATTGCTTACTACCTTTTCCATAACTGTCGGCAACTTTCTGTATCTCGCTCACACTCATCAATTCCGGATGAGAGTTAATCATTTGCCGCCCCTCTTCCAAATTAAAATGACGAACATTATACTCAATACGATATTCATTACGACGCACCATAGGATACATTTCATTCAATAATCTACGATATATATCGGAAGGTTGCAAAGCCTTTAATTTTTCTTCACATACATCCTTATCATTACCACAATGATCAATAATAGCAAGTACATCAGAAATTCGTTCCAACTGAGGATGTTTCAGTACTTCTACACGTAAGCCCTCCCAGTCTTCACCTTTCCAAGCCACATGATACAGTTCAGGATTTATGCCTTTTAAATCATCTTTCATATACTCAGCAAAAGCCTTTGCACGACGTTCGGACAATTTCATATTATACACATAACTACCTTCAGGCGAAGCAAAACCTGTAACATAAATGCCTGTTATACTTAAATCTGGATTATCTTTCACAAGAGAAATGGAAGTACGCACAGAATCCAGCTCTGAACGATTTTCTCTATATGTAGGTTCAATGACCGAACTATTTTGACGGAACTGCAAACGTGCACTTCTTGTTTCAGAACGGTGCTTTATCATCTCTTTCTGAGGAGCAATAAAAGAAAAGCTATATACAGGAGCTTCCATGGCTGGAAGAATTGCACCAACATCCGCAACTTCACTTCCTTCGCCACAAGCAGCACAGCCTACTACATAACCACGAATAAGCAATTCTCCCCCAATCATCCAACGTTTAAACGGAACTTCAGTTTCGTAATCTACTACTTGCGTAATACCATTATCACGACGTACAACTGTCGCCTCTTCGGGATAAAGAGAAGATTTATCTAAAGCTTCCATACGAGAATTTACCTTGTCACGTACGCGACCATTTACAATAACAGCGGGCAATGTCTGTTCATAAACTCCATCCGACGACAACAGAATTGGTATCATAACCAAAGAATGCTGACGCTTAATATCAAGTTGAGTCAAATCGAATCCTATTTTCACAGCAACCTGCTTGTCGGGTGTCTTTTCTATTTGACGATTGCTCACATCTATTTCACTTAAATAAGTCGTCTGCCCCCAAATAGAACCGCCCAATGACAAGAATAATAACAACGATATAATATATTTTTTCATAATTCAGTCCTCTTTACTTTATTATATATAAGTGATATAGCAGCTTTAGTCAAGCCCCAATAGTCTTTATCTCCATTTCCAAGCCTACATCCCAACGGTTGCCCTATACAACGTTCTCCGCATAAAGTTATAGAATATGCTGCATAGTCACTTCTTTGACAAAGCCTCTTGACGAAAGACCGTAGGATTAACTCCAAATCGTTCTTTAAATAACCGACAAAAAATGGAAAGTTTAGGTAAAGCACATTTTTTTGCAACTTCCATATTAGAAAGTTCGGGGTGCTCACGCAACAGAAACACAGAATATTCTAAACGTAAATCATTTAAATAATGAGTAAGATTCCCACCACCATAATTTTTCATAATACGTGCAAAACGATTATGATTCACTCCCATCAATAATGCATAATCGCCATGGTCAAACTGATATTGCAAATAAATTTTCTCAACCCGGACCTTCCTGTCGAAATCATCAAAAAGTATTTTATCTCTAAGATTTTCATACGGAATTTCTTCGTCAGGAAGAATGTGATCAGAAGTAATAGGTGCTTCTTCTGCTGGGAGTTTCACCTGCGTTGCTGATAGAACTCCATTCGGATCTTTACCGAACTCCGTTCGGTGAATTTCTTCCTCCTCTTCTTTCAAATTAGTCAATTCAGTAACTAAAGAAACAATCTGACGTTTTTGAAAAGATATCGTTTTCTTTTTTCTAAGAATATAATACACGAAAGCCCCTCCTACAATAAGCAAGACCAATAGACCTACTATGAAATAGTTACGTAATTTAATTTTGAAAGAGATTTCATGTGCCAACATCTCATTTTCCATTTTCTGATTACTCTCTCTCATTTGCTGCACCTTCTGCTTATATTCTCCTATACGTAGCGTCTTTCTTACATTATTTATTTTTTCAAGTAAATAATAAGCTTTTTCGTAATCCCCCAACCCTTTGTATGCTTTACTATTTTGATACAAAGCATTCAGATAGTCAGTTCCCAATGTATCTGTATTATTAAGCTGAAATCTTATATCATTATTTTGTAAAACCTGCCTAAAATCACCACGAAGAAGAAGGTAATTATTAATTTCGAACACTCCCATATTACTTTTCGAAAAATTTGTCCGATAAAACATCTTACAATACTCTTCTGCCAATTTACTTTCCTTTCTAATTTCAGAAAGCAAAGCCATTTTACTATAAAGATATCCTTTCTGATTATCAATCCAAGAAACATTTATTTTTTGTTTCTCCTTCTCCATCTTATCGATAAAAACAGAACGCTTATTATATCTTAAATCTTCTATATAGAAGGACATCAAATACCCATAAATATGTGACATTAATAAAAGCGCTTCTGGTTGATTTGATTTTGCAAGCATACGTATAGCATCCTGCATACGAGTATAACTCTTCGCTGTTTGTCCCAATTTACGAAGTATCGTACTCTCCATTTGTATCATATTAGCTTCGAGAAGAATATTCTTAGACATCCGGGCATAGCTAACTCCTTCGGCAATATACTTTGTACCAATATCCAAATGATTCAAAAGAACGGCCGATTCCACCAATAGCATATAAACATATGCCTTCGTATCAGGATCCTTATCTATACCAACGGCTTCAAGAGCATGATGAGCATGATAAAAGACAAGCGAGCGCATGGAAAGGCTCCGATACGCACAGGCACGCAACATTTCAATCTGATAAAAAGGTAAAGCAGAATGTACATCCAACGTATCAGCCTTAGACAATAAAACATGAGGATCTACCACTGATAATTCACACAAATTTTCAAAAGAAGTCTTTTTCTCCTGCAACATATTTGCCCAACACGAAAAAGACAATAGAATTAAAAGAGCACTTACTACAGATCTTATTTTCCCCATATTTTACTATCCGAAACAAATTCCCATCCTACGCCCCTGTACCACCAGATCGTGATCTTCGGTTACCAGCTTTAACTTGCCGGCTATATCCGACAAGGGGACAGAAGTTATCTCCGAACCTCGCAAAGAAACCATACGGCCAAACTGTCCGTTCGCAATCAGTTCAGTAGCATGTCCACCCATACGGGTAGCCAGATTACGGTCGAAAGCAGTAGGCCCTCCTCCGCGCTGAATGTATCCCAATACTGTTTCACGCGTTTCGAATCCGGTTTCATATTCTATTTCCTCGGCTATATACTGTGCAGCCTTTTTGCCTCCCAAAGTAGGAATACCTTCTGCTACCACTACAATGGAATAAGGTTTTCCTTTCTTCAAACGATTGATAATTGCATCACCAATACGATGAATATCGAAAGGGATTTCTGGCAACAGAATAATATCGCCGCCACCAGCCATACCAGAATACAGCGCAATCCATCCGGCTTTGTGCCCCATGACTTCAATAACCATTACCCGCTGATGCGCACTTGCCGTAGAATGCAATCGGTCTATTGCATCAGTAGCGATACTTACAGCAGAATCGAAACCGAAAGAAATATCGGTTCCCCATACATCATTATCGATGGTTTTAGGAATTGTTACCACATTAACTCCCGTTGCAGCCAGCTTAGCCGCCGTTTTTTGTGTACCATTTCCACCAATACACACCACACAATCCAACTTGTGGTCATGAATAGTCTTCAACATCATGGCAGGTTTGTCTTCAGACACCGGCGAATTCGGCCTGCTTTTAAAAGGCTTTTCACGAGATGTACCCAGAATAGTACCTCCCATACTTAACAATCCCGTCAATGAGTTTTCATCCAACGGCACGACGTCATCGTCAAGCAAGCCACGAAAACCGCTATGTATACCATAGACTTCCATTCCATAATGGCTGATTGCAGTCTTGCAAACACCTCTGATAGTTGCATTTATACCCGGACAATCACCTCCAGATGTTAAGATTCCAATTCGCATAACCTTTAAATTTTCACTACTTGTAGTAAAGTTATAAGAAAAAAGTGTAGATTTGTGCTTTCTCTAAGGAAAAATCTTTTATTGAAAAAGAAATCGCCTAACTTTGCACGTAAGAACAGATAAGAAAAAAGAAAAAGTAAATGGTTTCAACAAAGTTAATCGGGAAACTGTTTGTTTCGCGTCAAAAGGAAATAGACCAGTATGCGACACAGGCAGAGGCTATCCAGGAACGTGTGTTCCGGAAACTTATACAAACCGCCGCTGCTACGGAATGGGGAACAAAATACAATTATGCCAATATACGCACATATAACGACTTTAAGCATGTTCCTATCCAACAATACGACGATATAAAAGGATACGTAGACCGTATGCGTCACGGAGAAAAAAATATTTTATGGCCTGGACAAGTAGTATGGTATGCCAAATCCTCAGGAACAACCAATGATAAGAGCAAATTTATTCCAGTAAGCAAAGACGGATTGCACCACATTCATTATCAGGGTGGTACCGATGCTGTAGCTCTTTATCTCCGTTCCAATCCTCAAAGTAACTTTTTCTCCGGCAAGGGACTGATTCTGGGCGGAAGTCACAGCCCGAACTATAATCTGAAAGACAGTCTGGTAGGCGATTTATCGGCAATTCTGATACAAAACATCAATCCACTGGTAAACTTTATTCGTGTGCCAAGTAAGGAGATTGCTTTACTGAGCGAATTTGAGGAAAAAGTAGAGCGTATTGCCGATACAACCATTCACGAAAATGTAACCAATCTGTCGGGAGTCCCATCGTGGATGCTTGCCGTCATCAAACGTATATTGGAAAAAACCGGAGCAACCCACCTGAATGAAGTATGGCCAAATTTGGAAGTATTCTTCCATGGCGGCGTATGCTTCACACCTTACCGCGAACAATACAAACAGTTGATTACGAGCGACAAGATGCACTATATGGAAACATATAATGCAAGTGAAGGGTTCTTTGGCCTGCAAAGCGACTTGAATGCCCCAGCCATGTTGCTGATGATAGACTATGATGTCTTCTACGAATTTATTCCATTGGAAGAAATAGACAATCCCGCTCCAGCCATTGTTCCTCTTTCCGGAGTGGAAGTCGGCAAAAATTATGCAATGGTTATCAGCACTTCCTGCGGATTGTGGAGATACATCATCGGTGATACCGTAAAGTTTACGCAAAAAGACCCGTATAAGTTTATCATAACCGGACGAACCAAACATTTCATCAATGCGTTCGGTGAAGAGCTGATGGTGGATAACGCCGAAAAGGGACTGGCACGTGCTTGTGCGGAAACTGGCGCTCAGGTTTTAGAATATTCAGCAGCACCAGTATTCATGGATGCCAATGCCAAATGCCGTCATCAGTGGCTGATAGAATTTAGTGTCATGCCCGATTCACTGGAAAAGTTTCGGCATACACTCGATAAAGCATTGCAGGAAATAAATTCCGACTACGAAGCCAAACGACATAAAGACATTACATTGCAGGAACTGGAAATTATTGTTGCACGTCCTAATTTATTCCACGACTGGCTGAAACAAAAGGGAAAACTGGGAGGACAACATAAAATTCCTCGTCTGAGCAATAATCGTGACTACATAGAAGAAATGCTAAAATTAAATATATGAAGCCCATACCTAAATACATAGCCATACTGCTGGTCATCATTGGATTCTATGCATGTGCAAGTACCGGATCACCCGACGGAGGACCTTACGACGAGGAACCGCCTAAGTTCGTACGTGCTACTCCTGAACCGAATGCGACCAACAATACGCGCAAGAAAATCTCCATCGAGTTCGATGAATTCATCAAGCTGGAAAACGCTTCTGAAAAAGTAATTATTTCCCCGCCACAGAAAGAAAGTCCGGAAGTAAAGACAAGCGGGAAAAGAGTATTGGTAGAATTCTTCGATACACTACAGGAGAATATGACATATACCATCGATTTTGGTGATGCCATCGTAGACAATAATGAGGGTAATCCGCTGGGACAATTTACATATGCTTTTGCAACGGGACCCACCATTGACACAATGGAGGTTTCGGGTACGGTACTGAATGCTGCTGACTTAGAGCCTATAAAAGGCATTCAGGTAGGATTGCATCAAAACCTGAACGATTCGGCTTTCACCACACTTCCGTTCGACCGTATTTCGCGCACGGACAGCCGTGGAAAGTTTACCATCCGAGGTATCGCACCCGGCAAGTACCGTATCTATGCCTTAATGGACGGAAATCAGAATTATTTATTCGACTCAAAAACAGAAGTCATTGCTTTTCAGGATTCTCTTGTCGTACCCAGTATGGAAGGTGCTGTACGTCAGGACACGGTATGGAATGAACTCGATACAACAAAGATCGACACCATCAAACAAATCAATTATACAAGATTTCTACCCGACAACATTATTCTGAGAGCTTTTAAGGAGGAAAATGATCTTCAGTATCTGATGAAAAGCGAGCGACCGAAAACAACTCAGTTCTCACTTTACTTCAGTGCGAAATCGGACACTTTGCCAACATTGAAGGGGCTTGATTTCGATGAGAAAGAACTCATTGTTGAAGCTAATCCACGTAAAGACAGTATCTTGTACTGGATAAAAGATACTACATTATGCGAGCGAGATACGCTGACCTTGCAACTGGATTATCTGGCAACAGATACACTGGGGCAACTGGTTCCCAAGACCGATACGTTACGTATGATAAACAAAATTCCAAAAGCCAGACGTCTGGCTATGCTCGAAGAAGAAAACAAGAAAAAAGAAAAAGAACGTAAAAAGCGCGAAAGGAAAGGAGATACATTAGCGGTAGAAACTGAATTTTTAACTGTCAATACAGATGCTCCATCAGCGCTCGACCTGAATAGAAATATTATCTTGAGTTTTGAAGAACCGATAGCAAGCATTGATACGGCGGCTATTCACATGAGCACAATGGTCGATTCGGTATGGCAAGATATTCCTTTCATCTTTCAGGCAGACAGTATTGCTCCTCGACGTTATGAAATACTGGCAAACTGGCAACCGGGTATAGAGTATAAAATGACAATCGATTCTCTTTGCTTTAAAGGTATTTACGGACTGTATTCCGATAAGATAGAAAATACACTCAAAGTCAAGACTCTGGAAGACTATGGAACGCTTTATCTGAACATCGTAGGTGCAGGACCACATGCCATCGTACAATTGTTGAACAGCAGTGACGCAGTAGTTCGCCAACAGCCAGTTACAGAGAAGAAAACCTGCGACTTTTATTTTCTACAACCGAGTACCAAGTATTATATCCGTTTATTCAACGACGACAACAATAATGGCGTATGGGATACAGGAATCTATGAAGGGAAACGTCAGGCTGAGGAAGTATTTTATTTCCCCAAAGTATGGGAAATGAAAGCTAATTTCGAGTTCGAAGAAACATGGGACATACATGCTACACCACTCGACAAGCAAAAACTGGACGAAATTAAAAAGCAGAAACCTGACGAGACCAAGAAAATAAAAGACAGAAATAAGGAACGAGCCAAAAATCTGGGAAGGTCATGATGATAAAGAAAATAGTTTTATGCCTGTGCCTCCTGATGGGAGGTATGGCAGCCAAAGCACAATGCGGAGCTGAAAACGATGCAATTAAACCGGGAGAAACATTGAGTTATGAACTGAAATTTAATTGGAAGTTCATCTGGATCAATGCCGGATGGGCAAAAATGACAGTCAACGAAACGACTCATAAAGGACAGCCTTGCCTGAGAACAGATCTGCAATCGTACACGAACAAGAAGATAGACTTCTTCTTTAAAATGCGTGATACGTTGACATGCATTACCAGCAAGCAACTGGAGCCCTTATATTTCCGAAAGGGGGCCGAAGAAGGTAAACGCTATACGGTAGACGAAGTACATTTTAGTTACCAGAATGGGAAATGTATTGTCGACCAGCAACGTACTTTATATGGCAAGACCGATAAAAGACACGACGAAATGCCAGTATGTGTCTACGATATGCTGAGTATCTTGCTGCAAGCCCGTTCGTACGACCCGTCCGACTACAAACCGGGAATAAAAATATTATTCTCTATGGCAACAGGACGTGCCGTCGAAAAGCAGACACTGATTTATAGAGGAAAGGAAAATTTCACCTCCGAACAGGGAGTAACATACCGTTGTTTGGTTTTCTCGCTGGTAGAATATGTAAACAACAAAGAAAAGGAAGTTATCACCTTTTATGTGACTGACGATCGTAACCATTTGCCCGTACGACTGGATATGTACTTGAACTTCGGTTCGGCAAAGGCATTCCTTACCGATATCAAAGGCAACAGACATCCGCTCACTTCTATCGTGAAATAAATCCATCAGACGAAAGGATATAACATAAGCTCGCTATGAATGATGACAGGCTGCAATATACCGCATCATTCGTAGCGAGCTTTTCGTTTAACTCCCGGCAGGTTACTGCCTGCACATCGGGAATAGAGAATTATTTTTTGTACAAAACATTTTGGAATTTGTACAAATTTTCCAAAAACATCGAGAGAAATCTCTCCAAATACGTCGTTTTTCTTAATTTTTCATGCCTTTTTACCCTTCACAGTCTTCACACATCCTAAATCTTACAAAATGTATCTCTATACATAGTCGTGATACAAAGAACTTTTCTATCTTCTTCTGAAAGCATGTGAAACTGTCACATTATTCGAAGAGCCTGCACATTTTCCCTTTATCCCCTACGATGTAATACGTACCTTGCTCGATCAATATTCCACGTCCCCGGCGTTTTTTCCGGTTCTCTTTATTATTGACATTTACACCTATTACCTTTCCGTCATAAAATGTAGAGATATCCTTAAAAATGGTATGTCCCACGATGATATGGTCGACATCGTACTTCTGCAAGATCATTTGAAGCGTATCAGACGTACAAGGTTTGTATTTCTCGTCGGTACGTACCAGTCCTCTATACCAGATAGGGCCTTCATTTCCGTACAAAAAGGCATGTAAAGGAGATACTTGTTTGCGCTTTTTGTTCTTCAGAAACAAGACCTCGCTCATCTTTTCGTTTACCTCCGGAATGGTAAGGTTTCGGTCATAAAAGGCTTTCCCCAGTCCGGCATGAACATACAGATTGTCCCCGATAATTTGTATCGTATTTCTTGTTCCTAACCATCGTCCCAGTTCCGTTTCAGGACCATACAAACTGGCATATTCAATACCGAGTGAGTCGGCCAGTGCCTTATACTTATCTTTTGCATAACGCAAATCATTTGACAATTCCATAGGCTCATGGTTGCCCAACAAGAAATGGACTTTTCCCCCGGCTTTTTCTGCTTCTGCTTCCAGTTTATAGACCAGCCAGAAAATCTGAGTGGCATCCTTTCCACGGTCGAAAATATCTCCTATAATCATCAACTGATTATGACCAAAGCCCCAGTTCAGTTTATCATCGATGACACCGTTACCTTGCAACAGACTGACAACACATTCCAAATTGGCATGAGGATCGGACATTACAAAGATTTTATCCGGTGTTTCATATTTCCAGGCTGGTCGTTCAACCGGATGAATCGGAACGGTAAACTGAAGTTTTCCATCATGGCTGACAACCGAAACGGAATGATCGGGCAACGTATCGTATTCCTGAGTTTCAATCTTACCTTCTGTTGTGACTCTGACAACCTTGACTTTTCCGTCGGGCTGATAACAGACATAAGGTCCATCGGCAGTCAATTCAACTTTATGTTTTTCTTTATGCTTATTTTTCTCCCATGTACCGGCCTGTAGGTTCAGAGTAAAAACGACAAGAAAGGCAAATAAAAAAAAGCTGCTTATTTTTTTCATCATGAATCTGTTTTATAAAGACAAAAAAGGTTGTTCCCCAAAAGTACGGAAAAAGCTTTTAAGGAACAACCTTGTGGTAATTATGCTAAGATGGTGTGATTAAATCTGTTTTAATCACCATATCCCGGATTCTGTTCCATATTCGGATTAGCATCCATTTCATGCTTTGGAATAGGAAGAACAATCTTGTAGAAATCCCAGTCATAATCCATATACTGTGTATTATGCTCTGTACTTGCCAAGTTAGAATCGGTTTCATCCACACGGTGTACTGTCATTCCGTTTCTGATCACATCAAACATACGATGACCTTCGTCCACCAGTTCCTTCCGACGTTCGGTAAGTACACGGTCCAGTGTAATTGTTTCTCCTTCTACACTATTATCGGGATTAGCACGTCGTACAATCGGATTCAAGTAAGCGACAGCTTTATCGTTATCATTTGTCTTTACAGCAGCTTCGGCAGCGTTCAGATAGGTTTCCGACAAGCGGATCAACGGAATATTGGCATCTTCTATATTCTCACCTTCCTGAGGCTGGTATTTGTATACGTAGGCATATTTTGTCTTATCGAATATCAGCAGTTTCAGACGTACATCGTCCGGATCTTGTTGTAGCAGATGATAAAACGATACCGTGATACAGATATCATCGTATCCGTCTTTTGAGCTCAGATAACCCATACTTTCCTTACCCGGACTGTCTGTCGTTTCATTTACGATTTCAAAAAGGACTTCTCCCGGGTGAGTGGCAGATGCATCGTTGCTCCAGGCTGTAGGATATTCTTCATTGGTCCACAAAGCATAACCATTGCTTTCGGCACCTTTGATTGCATCTTCGGCGGCAGCCAAAGCCAGTTCATTTTTATTCATGTAAAGATAAACACGGCTCAATAAGGTCATGGCTGCCCAGCGGTTGATTTTTCCTTTGTTGAATTCTTCACCCAGCAACGGACAAGCGTTAGTCAAATCATCAACAACACGATCGTAGCATTCTGCCACTGTAGCACGTGCCGGCTTATTGAAGCGGTCGGTTTCTGTCAATATAATAGGTACTCCCAATGAAGCTCCGTTGTCTTTGGTGTAAGGATAACCAAAAATACGGGTCAAATCGAAATAAGCAAGACCACGGATAGCCAATGCCTGTCCTTTTAAATCGTTACGATAATCTGTTTCGTCTTCCTCATAGGGAACTTCATCAATCTTGTTCAGGATGATATTGCAACTGGTAATAATAGAATAAAGAACCGACCAGTGAGTGCTGGGACCACTATCCTTTGTCCAGTTGAAACGATAATAGTTCGCACAACGCTTGGTTGAAGATACAGCCTGCATATCATCGCCCGTTGCATCTCCATAATAAATCAGTCTTCCAGAATATGCATCCGAACTCTGCATTTCGCTATAGATACCATTCAATGTAAACTCAATGTCACTCAAGACCTTGATGCTGGTATCTGTCGGTATAGAAGTAGATGGTTCCAGATTAAGCCAATCGTTACCGCAGGATGTCATACCACCGATCAATACAACTCCTAACGTGATATATTTTAATATTTTCATAATTGTCGTTCTTTAAATTAAATTAGAAGTTTACACTAATACCAAAAGTTACGGTTTTCAAAGGAGGGGTATTCCATGTTGCACTACCATCTTCAACAGATTCCGGATCATAGAAATCATAGGCTGCCCAAGTCCACAAGTTATCAGCAGAAGCATAGATACGTGCATTGTTGATGCCTACTTTTCTTGTCCAGTGCTGAGGTAACGTAATTCCAAATGTCAATGTCTTGAGTCGGATATAGTCTGTACTATGCAGTCGGCGTGTAGTCGCAATTTTATTCATGGCCTGATCGGGGTCTTCCATGAAAACTTCATATTGAGTAATATCTCCCGGCTTTTTCCAGTTATCCAAATAATAAATAGGGATATTAGCTTCCAAGTCGTTACCACCATG
This sequence comes from Phocaeicola sp., assembly GCF_057861905.1. Taxonomy (NCBI): domain Bacteria; kingdom Pseudomonadati; phylum Bacteroidota; class Bacteroidia; order Bacteroidales; family Bacteroidaceae; genus Phocaeicola; species Phocaeicola sp. The sequence goes on from NZ_DBMACV010000054.1 coordinate 20,780, forward strand.
TTCCGTCTTCTGTGCCCATGTATCGTAGCCGTAAGCACCAAACTGATAAGAAAACAGGAAGCTCAGGTCGAACCATTTATAATGTAACGTATTGGTTAATCCTCCGATAACAGCCGGCTCTGCATGTTTGTCCAATGCTATAGCATGGGCTTCTGCTGCGTCTTCAGTTATTTCTTTTATGTAATTTCCGTTTTCATCGACATCGTTTGTATAGAACTGAGGAACACCTGTTTGGGGATTGATTCCTGCAAACTCTATCAGATAGAAAGTACGGTAAGACTCTCCTACCTTGTGAATTTGTGATCCACTGATGATTTCTGACTGTTCGCCATCCAAAACGAGAATCTTGTTGCGGTTATGGCTGATGTTGAATGAAGTAGTCCAACTGAAATCACCGTTATCGAAGTTCTTGGAAGTAATTTCAACTTCTACACCCTGGTTTCTTACTTTACCGATATTCATCAGATAGCTTCCAAATCCAGTAGTATAAGAAATAGGACAATCCATCAACAAGTTCTTGGTTGTACGTGTATAATATTCAACTGTCGCATTGATTCGGTTCCACAATCCAAAATCCAGACCAATATTCAGATTATGATTGGTTTCCCACTGAAGATCTTCATTAGCTATTTGTGAAATACTGATACCCGGCTGACTTAAATAACCGTCGGTCAGACCGCTTAATCCCATATAACCGAAATAATCGGAAGGCAAAGTTCCGTTTACACCATAAGATGCACGTAATTTCAGGTCAGTCAGCCAATGATTAATCGGCTTCATGAATTCTTCTTCAGCAATTCTCCATGCTCCTGAAACAGACCAGAATTTACCCCAGCGATTTCCTGAAGCCAGACGTGAACTTCCATCCGTACGGAAACTTGCTCCCAAGTAATATTTATTTTTGAAATCGTAATTGGCACGGCTCAGGTATGACACCAGACGAGTTTTCTGGTCGTATCCACCCACCGATTCTACTTTCATACCATTACTGATAGCAGTCTTATCGTAAGTTGCAAAGTTGGTAGCATAACCCGACAAATAATCGCTGTACTGTTCATCGATTTCATAACCGGCCAAGACATCGAAGTGATGATCCTCCTTCACATTGAATCGATAACTCAACTGATTAGCCCATACCATTTTATGACGTTCATGGTATTCTTTCGACATACCACCGTTGATATCATCACCGTTTGAAGTACGCGGATCACTCCAGCTTACTCCTTTTGTATTCGTGTAGTCGTAGCTTAAAGTAGATTTCAGCTTCAAGTCTTTTATAAATTCATATTCTCCATAAATGGTGTTGAAAGTACGGGTTACATATTCTCTATCCCGGTCGTAAGTAGCCGACAGCAAAGGATTACGGTCGCTGTTACGGATAAAATCACGATTCCAGCTTCCATCCTCATTATATACAGGATCTGAAGGAACTACCGCATTACGGCTTGAATAGAACGGTGATGTATAACTTGTTCCTTCACCATATACGTTCTGATTTACATTAGCAAACAAGATGTTGGCTCCTACTTTCAAATGGTCGGTTGCCTGAAAATCCACATTCAAACGTCCACTGATACGTTCCAAACCTGAATTGAGTGTGATACCGTCTTGTTTTAAATAAGACAATGAAGAATAATAAGAGAATTTATTGGTCCCTCCAGAAACAGAAGCCTCGTAGTTTTGATGACTTCCATGCTGGAACAAAATATCATCCCAGTCTACATATCCACACCAAGGAACAGGAGCATAGTCATCTATTTCGTCATCGGCATAGGCTATTGCTTCCTCTTCGGTTGCCCCATTTCTTAGCTGTCCCTCTTTCAATCCGTTATAGATATATTCCCGGCGTTGTGCACCGTTCATAATCGGACGATACTGCATGGCGAAGTCACTAAATCCCCAGTCTGCTTTTAAACTAACTTGAGCTTTTCCTTCCTTACCTCTCTTGGTCGTAATCAAAATCACACCATTTGCAGCTCGTGAACCATACAAAGAAGCTGCTGCCGCATCTTTAATGATAGATATGTTCTCAATATCCGAAGGATTGATGGTAGACATGATATCCAGGCCAGAATCAGAACCTGTAGCGTCGATAGATCCTGAGATAACCGGTACTCCATCGATTACATACAACGGAGTGTTACTGGCATTGAACGATCCCATACCACGAATGTTAATGGATGAAGATGCTCCCGGTTGACCAGATGAAGAGCTGAATTGAACACCAGCCGCATTTCCCTGTAACATGCTCTGGAAAGATACAGCAGGAATATCCTTTATTTTATCTGCTTTGACAGCAGAAGCTGAACCTGCATACGCTGATTTTTTAAAAGTACCATATCCTGTAACGATGACTTCATCCATTACCTGATTATCACTCTGCATTGTAATGACAATGCTTTTGCTTGAACTGACTTTAACTGTCTGAGTTTCATAACCGATGTAAGATACAGTAAGAGTAACCGGATAGTCATTTACTGCCAGATGAAATTACCCGTCCATATCGGTAACCGCCCCATTGGTCGTTCCTTTTACTACAACATTGGCACCAATAATTGTTTCTCCCGTTTCGTCGATTACTTTACCTGTTATCGTCTTTTGAGCAGGCATACTGATAATTTCTGATAAAGCTTGCTCTGTTGCTCCTTGTACCAGCCCTGGTACAAACAACCCGGCCGTTAAGAAGACAGCCCACAGATGTTTGGAGCTTCTCAAGTTGTACTTATCCATAATGCTAAGATTTAGTTTGTGTATAAAATAAAGTTATCCTATGATGCGCCTTCAATATAATGGCACAAAATTAAACATATTATTTATTAAAATACATTTTATAGAACACTTTTTTAATAATACGCCCAAAATGTCATCAAAATGTAACCTTATATAAGGTAAAAAACTTTTATATTAGTAAATTTTTAGCCCTCTATTCAGGCTTTATTATTTATTTATTACGTGAGTTCGGGATAAGAAAGTATCTTTAAAAGTTGGTAATCACCGAATTATTTTGTATATTTAAGTCTGACAAACAATTAATTACAAATTAAC
>NZ_DBMACV010000055.1:0-23707 GCF_057861905.1 Phocaeicola sp.
ATCGAGATTATCTTCTGAATATCGCTGCCTGAAAAAGTTAACTACACTCTTATCGTTGATAAAGAAAAGAGGGTGAATCGCGTATTACGACACACCCTCACGTTTTTATAGGAATGTCAGGAGGAAAAAAGTTATCCACGGTTCACCTGTTTTACTCCTTTGACAGTCTTTATTTTCTTGATAAGCGATTCCAGTTTCGACGTATCATCTACCATTACAGTAAGCATGCCAGAGAATAATCCGTCGTGAGAATCTATGCTGATAGACCGCAATAAGATATTGCTTTCCTTATTGATAATAGACGTAATGTTAGTCACAATACCTATATCATCATGTCCCACAATACGAAGTGTGATAGGATACTGCTTTCCCTGACTCTTTCCGGCCCAGCGTGCACGGACAATACGATAAGGAAAACGGGCTTTCATTTCTTTGGCGTTCGGGCAGTCGCAACGATGTATCTTGATACCTCCCGATATTGTTACAAAGCCGAACACATCATCACCGTAAATCGGGTTACAGCATTTGGCCAGATTAAAATCAAGTCCTTTTAAGTTCTGGTCTATCACCAGTACGTCATCTTTGTAATAATCTTTACCATCTGTACTTTGCTGTATATTGAACCCTTCGGCGCTGCGGTAAGTTATTTCTTCACGTTGTTCGGTTTCCTTGCGCTGCATCTCCACATACCGGTCAATGATGTCGTTCACATCAAGTGTTTCGTTGGCAATACTTTGATAAAAGTCGGTTACCGTTTTGAAGCCCAGCTTTTTGATTAGTCGCATCAAGATGGCCTCATCATATTCCAGTTTGCGGTTCTTAAACTTACGCTCCAGCGTTTCTTTGGCAAATTCAGTCTGGCGTGCTACCATTTCCTTCAGAGCCTGACGTATTTTAGTCTTGGCCTTCGAGGTGGTGACAAAGTTCAGCCAGTCACGTTTCGGCGTTTGAGTGCTTGATGTCGTGATTTCTACTTGGTCACCACTGTTTAGCGTCTGTTTCAACTGAACATTTCTTCCGTTTACTTTAGCACCAATACAACGGCATCCCAAATTTGTATGAATGGCAAATGCAAAATCGAGTACGGTAGCTCCCTGTGGGAGTTTGTATAAATCACCCTTCGGGGTAAAGACAAATACTTCATCTTTATATAAATCGAGTTTGAACTGATCCATTGCCTCCATATCACTGTCGGCATTCTCCAGTGTTTCCCGAATAGAATTCAGCCACTCATCCAGTCCGCTTTCTCCTTTTATACCTTTATATCTCCAGTGAGCAGCGAGTCCTTTTTCTGCAATTTCGTCCATACGTTCGGTACGTATCTGTACTTCCACCCATTTTCCTTCCGGTCCCATAACGGTGATATGTAAAGATTCATAACCGTTACTTTTTGGTACAGACAGCCAGTCGCGCAAGCGCTTGGGGTTAGGCAGATACATATCAGTGACGATAGAATATGCTTGCCAGCATTCCTGCTTTTCTTTATCCAATGGAGAATCAAGAATAATTCGGATGGCAAACAAATCGTACACACCTTCGAACGGACATCCCTGTTTCTTCATCTTCTGGTAAATGGAATGGATAGATTTGGTACGTCCCTTGATGTGGAATTTCAGTCCACTTTCCTCCAGCTTTTTCTTTACCGGTTCGATAAAGGCATCAATATAACGGTCACGCGCAGCCTTTGTAGCATTCAGCTTATCTTTGATATGATAATATACGTCATGCTGTGTATATTTCAGCGACAAGTCTTCCAGTTCCGATTTCAACTTGTATAGTCCTAATTTATGTGCCAGTGGAGCATATAGATACGCAGCTTCATTCGACACTTCCAGTCGGGCTTCCTCGTTGGTACTGTCTTTTATCTGGCGCATCAGATTTACACGGTCGGCTATCATAATAAGGATAACCCGCATATCTTCGGCAAAGGAGAGAAGCAAGTTTCGGAAGTTTTCTGATTCAATGGTCGGACTTTTGGAATAAAGTTCGTTTATTTTTACCAGTCCATGTATAATTCCAGCAACATCTTCACCATACATTTGCTTGATAGACTCCAGACTGCAAAGATTATATTTAACAGATTCGTGTAGCATAATACCCAAAATGGAAGCGCGCCGCATACCTATTTCTTCGGCTACGATAACTGCTGTTTGCATGTCTTTTATAATCGGATTCATGCCAAAGGCATTGCGCGGTATGCTACCTGCCGACATTACTTGAACCAGATGTTTCTTTAAGTTACTGCAGTCATCTTTTTGCAAAGTATCTCCTGACAGTTGCAATAATCTTTTGTATAGAGAAATCAACAGTTTGTGTTCGTCCGGTGTAAAAAAAACTTGTTCGTCCATAGTCTTTCTAGTTTTGTTGAGAATCTGTTTGTTGTAAATTGAAACTCTTTTTTAACTTAAAGGAGAAAAAAGAGGAATTCCTGACAGCTTCTGTGGGTAAAGATAGTTTTTTTCTTCTTTTATTGTTACAAACTTAATGGTTTTTTTATACTTTTGAGGTGGAATCGATTTGTAAATGAATATTTATCACTTAAATTTATCATAATATGTTAACACACGAAGACAAAGAATTACTCGCAAAGAAAGGAATTTCTGAAGAACAGATTGCAGAACAATTAGCTTGTTTCGAAAAAGGATTCCCCTATTTGCAGTTGGCTGCAGCTGCGTCGGTAGACAACAACGGAATTATGATTGCTGATGCCGATGCTCAGAAAAAATATCTGGCAGCATGGGATGCGTATAAAGACACTGACAAAAAAATTGTAAAATTCGTGCCTGCTTCGGGAGCTGCAAGCCGTATGTTTAAGAATATGTTCGAATTCTTGGGAGCAGACTATGATGAGCCTACCACCGATTTTGAAAAGAAATTCTTCGATCATATTCATAATTTTGCATTTTACAATGATTTGAATGCTGTATGTCTTGATAACACAGGTAAAAATATTGATGCTCTGTTGTCGGAACATAATTATAAGGCAGTGGTAGCCAATTTGCTGGAATCTGCTGGCCTGAATTATGGTTCTTTGCCTAAAGGATTACTTAAATTCCATCGTTATACCGATGGAGTGCGTACTCCGCTGGAGGAGCATTTAGTTGAAGGTGCACTTTATGCAGCAGGAAAAACAGGTAAGGTGAATGTACATTTTACTGTTTCGGGAGAACATCGTGCATTGTTCCAGAAACTTGTAGATGCCAAGGTTGCCGAATATGCCAAGAAATACGGTGTAGAATATAACATCAGTTTTTCTGAGCAGAAGGCAAGTACTGATACAATTGCGGCAGATATGGAGAACAAGCCGTTCCGCGATAACGGTAAATTGTTGTTCCGTCCGGGTGGTCATGGAGCATTGATTGAGAATCTGAACGATCTGGATGCTGATATCGTATTTATCAAGAATATCGATAATGTAGTGCCCGACCGTCTGAAAGGCGATACGGTAACTTATAAAAAATTGCTTGCCGGCGTATTGGTCACACTTCAGAAACAGGCATTCGATTATCTGGAACTGCTTGATAGCGGTCACTATAGCCATGAACAGCTCGAAACTATTATCCGTTTCGTTCAGCAGCAGTTGCGTTGCCGTAAGAGTGATATTAAAGATTTGGAGGATGCCGACCTTGTTATTTACCTGCGCAAGAAACTGAATCGCCCGATGCGTGTATGCGGTATGGTGAAAAATGTAGGCGAACCGGGTGGCGGTCCGTTCTTGGCTTATAATCCGGATGGAACTGTTTCACTTCAGATTCTGGAAAGTTCTCAGATTGATATGAAAGATCCGGAAAAGAAGGCTATGTTCGAGAAAGGTACTCATTTCAATCCGGTAGACTTGGTTTGTGCCGTACGCGACTATAAGGGAAATAAATTCAACTTGTTGCAGTATGTAGATAAGGCAACAGGATTTATCTCTTATAAATCGAAGAATGGTAAAGACCTGAAGGCTTTGGAACTGCCGGGCTTGTGGAATGGTTCAATGAGCGACTGGAGCACTGTCTTTGTGGAAGTTCCGTTGAGCACATTCAATCCGGTAAAAACGGTCAACGATTTGTTGCGTGAACAACATCAGTAAATCATTAATTTAGAATATTGCATCCGGCATGGAATCAGACGCTGTAACGTTTGCTCCGTACCGGATGCTTTGTTTTTGATTTATACTTCCCATCTGTCTATTTGGCGCAACAGACGTGTAAGAGCTGATTTGCACGATTCAGGATAGAAGAGTGTATAGGAGAACCATAGCTTCTGATTGCGGACATATTTGGCATAATAGCGAGATCCTTCTATTTTGTTTCCGTTTTCATATACAGGGCCACTGAGAATAAAAGAGTCGCGTAACAGTTGCTGGTCTTCAGCATGCAGTTGAGTGGCCAGTTCTTTCATTTTTACTTTTACCGGACTTGTGTCAGGCGCTTTCAATACGGAACATTCGATGACAAAACGTTCGTTATTCCAGTATCCCAAACGTACAAAGCCTTCATTGGCTACTTCTTTTGAAAAGAATTCCGGATAGTGAATGCAGTATCCGTAAAAACTGTCGCAATAAGTTTTCATCGGAGCATCGTTTATCAGTTCAGCCAAAACTTCCTGATAACTGCGGAAGCCGTTGGGCTTTCTTGACAAGTTGATACCTACCATAAAGCCGGTCAGTATGATGATTACAACAATCAGTTTTCTCATAACTTTATTCCCCACTTATTATTTGTTTTTATATGCAGCCTTTGCTGGAAGGTACTTCGTAGTGATAGATATCTCTTCTGACTGCCATTTTAATGCTTCGCGCCAGAGCCTTGAATATGCCTTCTATCTTATGGTGCTCGTTCTGACCTTCTGCTTTGATATTCAAATTCATACGTGCGGAGTCACTTAGTGATTTGAAGAAATGGAGAAACATTTCAGTAGGCATCTCACCAATCTTTTCACGTTTGAATTCTGCATTCCAGACCAGCCAGGGGCGTCCTCCGAAATCGAGAGCTACCTGACACAGACAGTCATCCATAGGCAGGCAGTAGCCGTATCTTTCAATTCCTCTTTTACTGCCCAGGGCTTGATGCAGGCATTCTCCCAATGCAATGGCCGTATCTTCTATGGTATGATGTTCATCCACTTCCAGATCACCTTTCACGCGAATAGTCAGATCTATACCGCCGTGTTTTCCGATTTGCTCCAGCATGTGGTCAAAAAATCCCAGTCCGGTACTGATGTCACAGTTTCCGTTTCCGTCCAGGTTGAGGCGTATATAGATATCGGTCTCTTTTGTCGTACGGCGTACTTCAGCAATCCGTTCTCCGGCAAAGAGAAATTCGGTTACCTTATCCCAGTCAGTTGTAGCAAGAATACAGCAATCTTGCAGTTTCTTGTCAGTCAGTACACTACGATCTTCTTGCAGTAGAATGGCTTTACATCCCAGATTATATGCCAGTTCTACGTCGGTAGCCCGGTCGCCTATGACGAAACTGCCGTTCAAATCATACTCCTCATTATTCAGGTAGTGAGTAAGCATGCCTGTTCGTGGCTTTCGGGTTGGCGCATTGTCTTCGGGAAAACTTCGGTCGATAAGTACTTCATCGAACGTGATACCTTCGTTGGCAAATGTTTTCATAACCAGATTATGTACGGGCCAGAACGAATTTTCGGGGAAAGACGGGGTTCCTAATCCATCCTGATTGGTCACCATGACAAACTCAAAGTCGAGATTCTGCCGGATAAAATGCAGGTTACGGAACACCTTGGGATAAAACTCCAGCTTTTCGAATGCATCCAACTGATAGTCGGTTGGAGGTTCGATGACCAATGTGCCGTCGCGGTCTATAAACAATACTTTCTTTTTCATGATAATTCCGGATTATATTGTTTTAAAGCCTCAAGCAAAGCATCGTTCTCAGGACGGGTACCGATGGTGATGCGCAAACATTCGTGACACAGGGTAACGCCGGAACGGTTGCGGACAATGATCCCTTTACTTACCAGATAGTCGTAAATAGCCTTTGCATTGGTTACTCGGGTCAAAAAGAAATTGGCATCGGTGGGGTAGATATGAACACAGCATGGCAATTTGCCGAATTCTTTGATCATACGCGTACGTTCATTGAGCAACGACTGTACCCATCTCTGAACTTCGTAATGTTTATGCATCATCTGAATGGCTTCCTGCTGCGTAAGCCGGTTGACGTTATACGGATATTTTATTTTACTGAGTATGCCGATTATTTCAGGTGAGGCAAATGCCATGCCCAGACGGATAGCTGCACATCCCCATGCTTTCGAGAATGTTTGAAACACAATCAAATTAGGATATTCTTTCAGTTTCCCGATCAGGGAAGGCTCATCGGAAAAGTCTATATAAGCTTCATCGACAATAACCAGTCCCTGAAACTTATTTAGCAGGGTAATAATTTCCTTATGGAACAGATTATTTCCTGTCGGGTTATTGGGTGAACAGAGGAAAATCAGTTTGGTATTTTCGTCTGAGGCAGCCAGCAGTTCATCGGCTTTAAACTGAAAAGAATGGTCGAGCAATACTTTCCGGTATTCTACGTCGTTTACGTCAGCACATACTTCGTACATGCCATATGTCGGATCGATGGCAACAACATTGTCGATGCCGGGACGGCAGAAAGCACGGTATACTAAATCGATGGCTTCATCACTTCCATTGCCTAAAAAGATTTGGTTAGGATTTACCTTTTTTATCAATGCGATCATATCCTTCAGTTCCCGTTGAAGCGGATCAGGATATCGGTTATTGGGAGTGTTATACGGATTTTCATTGGCATCCAGAAAAACGGAAGCCTCTTTTCCGCTATATTCATCACGTGCCGAAGAGTAGGGTTTCAGTGCCCATATATTCGGTCGTGTCAGTTCTTTCAGCGATTTCATAACTATCTTGTCGGTTAAAGTTTCTCATTAAGTCGTACTGTTACAGCGTTCTTATGAGCGTCGAGATGCTCATTGGCAGCCATAACCTGAATAGCTGGTCCGAGAGCCGCTATTCCTTCACGAGTTATTTCCTGGAAGGTTATCTTGCGGATAAAGCTGTCCAGACTTACTCCACTGTAAGCTTTTGCATAACCGTTGGTTGGCAGCGTATGATTGGTTCCCGAAGCATAGTCGCCCGCACTTTCAGGGGAGTATGATCCCAAAAATACCGATCCGGCATTGACAACCTTGCAGGCTATATCCATATAGTCTTGGGTTTCGACAATCAAGTGTTCGGGAGCGTATTCGTTGATCATGTCGATTGCTTCCTGCATATCTCTTACCAGAATAAGTTTGCTCGACTGAAGTGATTTTTCGGCAAGTGCCTTACGTGGAAGTTCTGCCAGTTGGCGGTCGACTTCCATGGCTACTTTGTCTATCAATGCTTCAGAGGTTGTTATCAGCATGGCCTGACTGTCGGCACCATGTTCGGCCTGAGAGAGAAGATCGGACGCAACAAATACCGGATTGGCTGTTTCGTCGGCAAGTACGGCGACTTCCGATGGTCCGGCTGGCATATCGATAGCTACATCGCGCAAGGCCACCTGTTGTTTGGCAACTGTAACAAATTGATTGCCTGGTCCGAATATTTTATAGACCTTCGGTATGCTGCTGGTACCGTATGCCATGGCTCCGATAGCTTGTACTCCACCGGCCTTGAATACTTTTTTTACACCGGCGGCACGTGCAGCATATAAGATAGCTGGATGAATGTTGCCTTCACGGTCGGGAGGAGTACATAGTATAATTTCCTTACATCCGGCTATCTGCGCTGGAGCGGCAAGCATCAGTACTGTAGAAAAGAGAGGTGCTGTACCACCCGGAACGTAAAGTCCTACTTTTTCTATGGCAACGGCTTTTTGCCAGCAGGTAACACCTGGTAGTGTTTCTACTTTCTTACCTTCAAATTTTTGGGCAGCATGAAACGTACGGATATTATTTAGTGCCAGCATAATAGCTTCTTTCAACTGGTTATCGACTGCTTTTTCTGCATCGTCGAACTCTTTTTCTGTTACTTCCAGTGAACTTAGTTTTACTTTATCAAACTGTTCTTCGAAACGGATAACAGCAAGGTCGCCTTCTGCCTGTATTTTTTTCAGCATATCGCAAACTGTTTCGCGAATATCTTCTGTGTGCAGTGCAGAGCGTTTCAGGAGAGAGTTCCATTCCCGGCGTTCAGGATAACGTATGATATTCATAGCTTTGTGCGTTTTAAGAATTCATTGAATTATAAAATCATTTTTTCAATGGGCAGTACCAGAATGCCTTGTGCTCCCAGGGCTTTCAGTTTGCCAATAATTTCCCAGAAACATTCCTGGTCTATTACAGTATGTACACTGCTCCATCCTTCTGTAGCAAGTGGCATGATAGTTGGGCTTTTTATACCTGGCAGAACAGCAGTGATTTCCTTAACCTTATCGGTTGGGGCATTCATCAGTACATATTTTTTATCTTCAGCAGCTTTGACAGCTTCTATCCGGAACAGAAACTCATTTAATATCTCTTTTTTCTCTGGTGTCAGGTTGGGATTACCTATCAGCAATGCTTCACTTTTCATGACAACTTCCACCTCTTTCAAGTTGTTGCTTATCAGAGTGGAACCGGAACTTACAATATCGAATATCGCATCCGAAAGTCCTATGCCGGGAGCAATTTCTACCGATCCGGTAATGACGTGGATATCCGACTTTATACCTTGTTCTTTCAGATAGTTTTGCAGGATGCCCGGATAGGATGTCGCAATTTTTTTACCATTGAACCATGATGGACCACTATATTCTTCTTCTTTATGTATCGCCAGCGATAATCTGCATTTACTGAATCCTAAGCGATAGATAAGATCGGCTTTCTCGGCGCGTTCGACAAACTCGTTTTCGCCTACGATGCCTAAATCGGCAACTCCGCTTGCTACGCTTTGGGGAATATCGTCATCGCGCAGGAAAAGAACCTCAATCGGAAAGTTAGACGACTGTGTAAGTAAGGTACGTTTGGAAGTAGAAAGTTTAATATCTGCTTCAGCAAACAAGGCCATTGTATCTTCAAACAGACGGCCTTTTGATTGGACGGCAATTCTAAGCATATTCTATCAATTTTAAATTATCGAATAAAAAAAGGCTTACCGTAATACGGCAAGCCTTTATATTTCTGTAACTGTACGACACATCAGCCTACCGTATGTTTACGTCAGGTGCATGATGGTGGCGGATAGTCAGATTATTATTCATATTAGGTTTTGTTTTCTTTATTTGTGGCAAATATAAACTGTTTAAATATAAAATCCAAATAATTGTCAGGAAAACTTAGTTTTTGCTTTCAGTTTTCATTTCTTCTTAATCTTGGAGATACTTCATGGGATTGATTTCCCCATTTTCTATTTTCATAAAAACAGCTTTTGCCTGTTCAAGAAAATGTGTGTCATTGTGGAACGGTGTATTTTCCTGTTCCTCTTTTTTCAGCGATTCTGGAGAGAAGATAGACCCTCGTACCAGATAAGTCAGCATATCTTCATCCTGTCCGCTCCGATAATAACAGTAGGCTGTCAGATAATAATTGCCATGCATTGTTTCAGGGGCAAGTTTTTCTTGTTCCTTGAAGCAGCTTAGCGCCTGCTGCCAGTATTCATAGCGGAAATAAGCATTTCCTGCATAAGAAATTGCTTCTGCTTCGTTTTCGGCAAACAGCCGACCGTAATGAAAAGCCTGCTGAGCATCTTCTGGTTTGCCTTTAGTCAGTTGTAGTTCTCCCCTTAGCAGATATAAATCACTGTTGTGGTTATCGTATGCCAGTCCTTGTTCTATATCTTCTTCGCAAGCCTGAACATTGCCGAGTTGCAGATGCGAGTACCCTTTTTTATGATACAGAGAAGCCATCTCAAAATCAGTCAGATTATTGCTTACCGTAATTTTGTCGGCATACTCCAGCACTTTCTGATAATTTTGTGTGATAAAGTATATCGACATAATTATATTCTGAATATACGGTTTCTCTGTTGTATATTTTTCTATATAAAAAAGACAGTCCAAGGCTTGTTCTATTTCGTTTTCCAGCAGTAAGGCATTACTTTTCAGCTCCCACGTAATCAGGTTGGTATCGTCTATAGCCATGGCAAAATCAATAGCCTCCATTGCCTTTTCCGGTTTATACATGCGCAGATAGCATCGTATCAGGTTATGCCAGAAATCGATGGTATAAGGAGCTTCGTCGAGCAGGCGATTGTATAAGTTGGCTGCTTCTTCCGGATTGCCAAAGCTGAAATGATAAGACGCCAGTTCTTCCAATACTCCCAGATTGTCGGGGGCTTCGCTGACGGCCTTTTGCAGCCAGGAGTAAGCATTTTTCTTTTGATGCTCATCCATGTACAAGTGAGCGATATCGAGCATGGTGTCTATATCCTTCTCATCCTGATAAAGCTGGTTCAATAATTCATCAGCTTCCTGATTTCGCTTCTGTGCCAGATAAAGTTCAGCCTGCAGCAATCTTACTTCATAATCGCTTTGGTCTGTTATAGAATTCAGTACTTCCTGTGCTTCGGTAGTATATCCCTTGACTATCAGATTATGGCATTTGAATATCAATATGTCCAGGTTGTCGGGATGAAGTGACAGGCCGTAGTTTACCACCTCTTCGGATGCTCTGATATTTCCCATACTGGCATAGAATTCAGCCAATAAGGTAATTTCATCCGGTTCCAGATAAATAGTGGTATGATTGTTTATCATATCCGAATATTTAGCCAGCAGTTGCTTGAACTCCGGTTTATGGAAGATTGAAGACAAGTCGTCCTTCATAATTTGATGGTTTTTTAAAGAGATATAAATAAAAACGCAGATTACGCAAATTCATGTTCCCATTTGGGTATGTGTACAGTTTTTGCGCAATCTGTGTTTCTTACTTTTTATACCAGCCGGTATAAATGCTTATTTATTGATTTTGCTCCAGGTATCTTTCAGTGATACGGTACGGTTGAATACCAAATGTTCTGGAGTTGAATCTTTATCGACATTGAAGTATCCGATACGTTGGAACTGCAAGTAATCGAGCGGTTTGGCATCTGCAAGGAATTTTTCTACATAGCAATCCTTCAGTACTTTCAGTGAATCCGGATTGATCATTTCTTTCATCGCTTCCAGTGCCGAGCAGTTCTTTGCTTCACGGATAGCAGCCATTTCATCGCGCGGATTTTCAACCTTCCACAAGCGGTCGTACAAGCGTACTTCTGCTTTCAGGCAATGATTGCAGCTTACCCAGTGCAATGTACCTTTTACTTTGCGGTTAGCTTCCGGCATTCCGCTCTTGGTATTCGGATCGTATTCAGCGTATACTTCTACAACATTTCCGTTTTCGTCTTTCTTGCATCCTGTACATTTCACGATATATGCATTCTTCAAGCGGACTTCCTGTCCCGGAGTCATGCGGAAGAATTTCTTTGGAGCGTCTTCCATAAAGTCGTCACGCTCCATCCACAGCTCGCGACTGAATTCGATAGTATGAGTAGGAGAGTTCGGGTCTTCCGGATTGTTGATAGCTTCCATCTCTTCTACTTTATCTTCCGGATAATTGGTAAGAATCAGTTTTACCGGATTCAGAACGGCCGAAACACGTGTAGAACGTGCGTTCAGGTCTTCACGGACAGCACTTTCCAGTAATGCGAAGTCATTCAGAGCATCGTAAGTAGTATAGCCGATTTTATCGATAAACTTGCGGATTGACTCAGGAGAATATCCTCTGCGGCGGAAAGCGCAGATAGTCGGCATACGAGGATCGTCCCAGCCGTTTACCAGTCCTTCTTTTACCAGAATCAGCAGGTTACGTTTACTCATCAAGGTATAGCTGAGGTTCAGCTTGTTGAATTCATACTGATGAGGGCGGTTGTCATCGAGGTCTTTTCCGTCTTTTACCCAGTCGACGAACAAATCGTACAGCGGGCGATGTACCACAAATTCCAGTGTACATAATGAATGTGTTACGCCTTCGAAGAAGTCGCTCTGTCCGTGTGCAAAGTCATACATCGGATATGCTTTCCATTTATCTCCTGTACGGTGATGAGGCGTTTTGACAACACGGTAAATAATCGGGTCGCGGAAGTGCATGTTCGGATTTGCCATATCGATTTTGGCGCGAAGTACCATTTTACCTTCTTCTATTTCACCGTTGTTCATTTTTTCGAACAAGGCAAGGCTTTCTTCTATCGGGCGGTTACGGTATGGGCTTTCTACTCCGGGCTGTGTAGGAGTACCTTTTTGGGCAGCAATTTCTTCCGAAGTCTGTTCGTCAACATACGCCTTTCCTTCTTTGATGAGGCGAATAGCAAAGTCCCACAACTGTTGGAAGTAATCGGAAGCATAATATTCGTGTCCCCACTGGTAGCCCAGCCACTGTATGTCTTCTTTTATAGCTTCTACATATTCTACATCTTCTTTGGTAGGGTTGGTATCATCGAAGCGCAGATTGCATACACCTCCATATTTCTGGGCGATACCGAAGTCCATGCAGATGGCCTTAGCATGGCCAATGTGTAAATATCCGTTTGGTTCAGGCGGGAAGCGGGTTTGTATTCTTCCTCCGTTTTTTCCCTCCTTTAAATCTTTTTCTACAATTTGCTCAATAAAGTTCAGACTTTTCTTTTCAGAACTTTCCGTTACTTTCATTTCTGTCATAGCGTTTTCGTTTTACACTTTTGTTTGCAAAAATAATGATTCTTTCCTGAACTACCTATAAAAGGAAGATGATACTAACGGTTAAATTATAAAATAACTTCTGTAGGGGGCGAGAGGGGATAGAGTGACTATTCAAAAAAAGATGCTGTATGCAGGGAAAAAAATCACAGACTGTTCTGCGTGTAAACCAACAGACTATAAGAGCTTGGAAACGTGAAAAAGTACTGACAAAATCTGTTTTACAAGAAATCTCAGATAATTTGTAAAAAGTACTGAATAATAATATTGTATACAAAATGTAGAAAAACTCTTGTTGTCGTTCTGTTTTAAGAAATATTTCTTATCTTTGTAATACTATTAAAGAATGAGGACTTGACAGAATGTTAGCAAAGAAAAACGCTAAACATGTTTTAAGACATAGTTTTTTATTTGTTTAGTTCAAAAAAAGCCCGCATCTTTGTAGCGTTATCCTGAAAACAATCTTTTTACCTTAAAAAAAACTAATACCTATTGAAAACTTAAAAAAGCTTCTTTGTGAAAAGAGGCTTTTTTTATTGCCTTTTTGTGAGCTTTTAAGCGAAGATTTCTTTTACTGCTATTCCATTGGGGCTGGTTCCGTTCAGCTTTTTTATATAAGAAATAAAAAAATCCTTGAATTTTTGTGTGAAGACGACAGAGGAATTTTGGGGGCGTTTCTATCCGATAACTCGAAGTGTCGGTGAATATTCTTTCTAAATCCATACGTATTTGGACGAGTTTCATTATTTTTGAAAACTTTTCTCAACATAATGCAAGATACAATAAACAAGAACTTCCAAAAAATAGAATATTATGGCTCAACCGTTGGCTGAACGTATGCGTCCGAAAACACTGGACGACTACATAGGGCAAAAACATCTGGTAGGAGAAGGAGCGGTGTTGAGACGGATGATTGACTCCGGCCGCATATCTTCTTTTATATTGTGGGGGCCTCCGGGCGTAGGGAAGACTACGCTGGCAAAGATTATTGCCAATCGCCTGGAAACTCCTTTTTATACATTGAGTGCTGTGACATCGGGAGTGAAGGATGTGCGCGATGTAATCGACAAGGCAAAGAGTAACCGTTTCTTCTCGCAGCAGAGTCCGATTCTTTTCATTGATGAAATACACCGGTTTAGCAAGTCGCAGCAGGATTCATTGCTGGGAGCTGTTGAAACGGGAGTGGTTACCCTGATAGGAGCAACCACCGAGAATCCTTCGTTCGAAGTCATCCGTCCGCTGCTTTCACGTTGCCAGCTTTATGTGTTGAAGTCGCTTGAAAAGGATGACTTGCTCGAATTGCTGCATCATGCGATAACTACAGATGCTATATTGAAGGAGAAGCAGGTGGAATTGCGTGAAACGGATGCCATGCTGCGTTATTCGGGAGGAGATGCCCGAAAGCTGCTCAATATATTGGAGCTGGTGGTAGAAGCAGATGATGCGGTTCCGGTAGTCGTTACTGATGAGAAAGTAGTGGAGCGCTTGCAGCAGAATCCGCTGGCTTACGACAAGGACGGGGAAATGCACTATGATATTATTTCTGCTTTTATCAAGTCTATCCGGGGAAGCGATCCGGACGGGGCGTTGTATTGGCTGGCGCGTATGGTAGAAGGTGGGGAAGACCCTGCTTTCATTGCCCGGCGTCTGGTCATTTCTGCTTCGGAAGATATCGGATTGGCCAATCCCAATGCACTGCTTCTGGCAAATGCTGCCTTCGATGCCGTGATGAAGATAGGATGGCCCGAAGGCCGTATTCCGCTGGCTGAGGCTACGGTTTACTTGGCTACGAGTCCGAAAAGTAATTCGGCATATGCAGGAATCAATTCTGCACTCGAGCTGGTACAGCAGACAGGAAACCTTCCGGTTCCGCTGCACTTGCGCAATGCACCGATCAAGTTGATGAAGCAATTGGGATATGGCAAGGACTATAAGTATGCTCATGCTTATAAAGGTAACTTTGTACGGCAGCAGTTTTTACCCGATGAAGTGCAGCAGCAACGCCTCTGGCATGCACAGGAAAATGCTTCGGAAGCAAAACTGAAAGAGCGGATGATACAGTTATGGGGCGATCGGTTTAAAGAATAAACAAGAATGTGATGCATATGAAGATAGTTGTATTGGATGCTTATACACTGAATCCGGGTGAAAGAAGATGGGAAGAACTGGAGGAACTGGGAGAAGTTGTGGTACACGACCGTACTTCACAGTTAGAGGTCGTGCGTCGGGCTGAGGATGCTGACGTGGTGCTGACCAACAAGACGGTGCTGAATGGATTTATTTTGAAGCAGCTGCCTAAGTTAAAGTATATAGGAATCTTGGCAACCGGATATAATGTAGTCGATCTGGATGTGGCGCGTCAGCAGGAAATTGTGGTAACGAATATTCCGGCTTACAGTACGCTTTCGGTTGCCCAGATGGCGATTGCTCATCTTTTGAATATTACGCAGCAGGTGGCACATTATGCCAACGAGGTTCAGAACGGAGTATGGAGTGCGCAGTCGGATTTTTGTTACTGGAATACTCCGCTGGTTGAACTGGCGGGAAAGAAAATGGGTATTGTTGGCTTTGGAAATACGGGACAGGCTACGGCACGGATAGCCGAGGCATTGGGAATGGATATTCTGGTGTTTACCAGCAAGTCGAAGAAGGCCCTCCCGAAAAAGTATCAGAAAGTGACGCTGAACGAGCTGTTTTCGTTGAGTGATGTAGTAAGTTTGCATTGTCCGCTGACTTCGGAGAATAAAGAAATGGTCAATTCGTTTCGTCTTTCGCTGATGAAGCAGGGAGCTATTCTGATTAATACAAGCCGTGGCGGACTGATAGATGAAAAAGCATTGGAGCGGGCTTTGTTGAGTGGCAAGCTGCTGGGAGCCGGACTGGATGTGCTTTCCTCGGAACCGCCTTCTACAGGCAATCCGTTGCTGAAGTTGAAGAACTGCTTTATTACTCCTCATATAGCGTGGGCAACCCGTGAGTCGCGTACACGGTTGATGAATCAGGCGGTGGAGAACCTGAAAGCATGGATGGAAGGAAATACTATTAATAATGTACTTGATATATGACAAAAGAAGAACGTATACAGAAAGCCGTAGCTTTCTTTAAAGAAGGGTATAACTGTTCGCAGTCGGTGGTCGCTGCGTATGCCGATTTGTATGGATTTACTCACGAGCAGGCCTTACACATGGCTGCTTCGTTTGGTGGTGGAATTGGCCGGATGCGCGAAACGTGTGGAGCTGCATGTGGAATGTTTCTGCTGGCCGGACTGGAACGTTGTGCTCTCGAAGGGGCAGACCGTGAAGGTAAAGCTGCCAATTATGCGCTGGTACAGGAGCTGGCCGAGAAGTTCCGTCAGGAAACAGGTGCCCTGCGTTGTGCCGATCTGCTGGGACTTTCGAAGAAAGAACCGGTTGTTTCTACTCCCGAAGCACGTACGGCACAGTATTATGCCAAGCGTCCGTGTGCCCGGATGGTAGAAACGGCAGCCCGTCTGTTTGGTGACTTTTTGGAAAAAGAAGGCAAACTTTAAGCGGATTTTACGCTGTTGTGGCTCTTCGCTCCTTTCACCATTAGCCTTGTGCAGGCTCGTGTTGGGTGAAAGAAGTGAAGAGCTTTCTTTTTTCTCTGCCGGCAATCGGGGTAATTTGTCGAGATGTTTTTTTATTTTTTGTACAAAAACTTATTTTTTTTGTACAAAAAATGATGGCTTTTTCAGGGAGTCTGTGCATTTTTCTGCCGACGTAATATCTATATTTTCAGATAAAATGTCATATGTTTGATGCAGAAATAGTTTTTTTTGAATAAAAAAAGGTCGAATTCAAAATATTTTTCCATAAAAAAAACGCCTCACGCTTTTTTTCGTTAAATTTGCATTGCAATGCACACAAACACTTCTCAGGTTGGAGAAGTCAAAATATTACAGTTTTTAAAGTAGAGAACTATGTTACAAGAAAAAGCAGGTGCTATCGCCGGACAAATCTGGGAAGCACTAAATGGAAATGAAGGAATGACTCAGAAGGGACTTAAGAAAGCCGCTAAACTGAGAGCGGATAAAGATTTGTTCCTCGGATTGGGTTGGTTATTGAGAGAAGACAAGATTGAAACAAGCGAAGTTGAAGGCGAATTATTTATCAAGTTGAAATAAGTAAGATCTTGAAGTTTCTAAAAATGCGTTGAAACGCCCGGAGAAAATAGGACCGGGGTTACAACGCATTTTTTTTGTGCTATCCGATATAATAGCTCAATTCGATATATAATGCAGTATGTTGTCCTTGCATACTTTCGTCAAACTGGATTTTTCCTTCACAGGCCAGCCAGCCGATAGCGGCATTCAAATCCCTGTCACGTAGTCCGGTTGCTTTTTTCAGTTCCTGATACTCCCATTTTCTGTTATCTCCGTGCAGCAGACGCCATACTGCTTTTGCACATTCTGCAATGCTTTGTGTATTCATAATTGTGTATTTTTTGTTGGTTAATTAAGGGTCGACTTGAAAATATATTTCTTATTAATCTATTACAAAAATAGTATTTTTTGTGAGAAAATCCAATTTATTTGTAATTTTGTCTGCTAAAAATAGAAAAACTGTATATGTATACAAGAAAAGAACAGATGGAAGCATTCGGGCGGTTGCTTGACGTGCTTGACGAGTTACGAGTAAAATGCCCGTGGGACAGGAAGCAGACCAACGAAAGTTTGCGCCCCAATACGATAGAAGAAGTGTACGAGCTGTGTGATGCCTTGATGAAGAATGACCAGAAAAATATCTGCAAGGAGCTGGGGGATGTACTGTTGCATGTGGTGTTTTATGCTAAAATTGGCAGTGAAACCGGTGCGTTCGATATAAAAGATGTATGCGATAAACTTTGTGATAAGCTGATATTCCGTCATCCTCATGTGTTTGGTGAGGTCAAGGCTGATACGGCTGAGCAGGTATCGGAGAACTGGGAACAGATAAAGCTGAAGGAAAAAGATGGAAACAAGTCGGTACTGAGTGGGGTGCCTGATGCGCTTCCTTCACTGATCAAGGCTTATCGTATACAGGATAAGGCTCGTAATGTTGGTTTCGACTGGGAAGAACGTGAACAGGTGTGGAGCAAGGTAAAGGAAGAAATCGGTGAGTTTGAGGCTGAGGTGGCTACCATGGATAAGGAGAAAGCAGAAGCCGAATTTGGAGATGTGATGTTCAGCCTGATCAATGCGGCTCGTTTGTATAAGATTAATCCGGATAATGCGCTGGAGCATACAAACCAGAAGTTTATCCGTCGTTTCAATTATCTGGAGGAGCATACAATTAAGCAGGGGAAAAATCTGCACGATATGTCGCTGGAAGAAATGGATGCTCTATGGAACGAAGCCAAGCAAAAAGGACTGTAACGAAGAAATCTGTTGCTGAATGAAATGGAAAGATCGGATTGGGGCACGATATAATGCCTGAATCCGGTCTTTTCATTTGGTTTATTTTTTCTTCTTGGGCTTGAGGAGTTCTCTATGGAATTTCATTTCTGCCCGTTGTATTTCATAGATTTTCTTGGCAGTGAGGAATTTCTTGTATTTTCGGACGTAATCTAAGTCGAGCTGGTCGATTTGGATTCGTGTCTGTACTATATCTTCTACGATTTCGTTGTATTCTTCTTCACTTACGTTTTCTTGTTTCCCTTTTCTGATTTTATGCCAGGCTTCTTTGTTGAGGGATGTTTTCTTGTCCTGCAACTCGAAATAGAGTGGGAAGAATTGTTTTGCTTCTTTGGCTGTAAGGTTTGCTTTTTCGGTAATGAACTTTTCTTGTACCTTGCGGAATTCTTCTTTGCTCAATTGGGCCTTTTGTGCTTGCAAGCTGCCGCAAAAGCCAATGAGTAGGGCAAGTATATAAAATAGTTTTTTCATCTCAGTTCAGTTTATTTTAATTGTAAATATTAGTTTCGGCATCAGTCAGATAGCGATATAGCTCATAATCGTCCATCATTGTTTGGTTTACGATCGGATCGATGTATTCATCGGGTATTTCGGTATAGCTTCCTATTTCAGTTTCTGCATCCTGAGTGTGTTGTTGTCCTCCCATAAAGGTACGGACGGTAAACATTAATCCTACGAACATGGCAGCCATGTATATCCACGGTTTAATGCGATCCCATATCTTGATTTCGGGTTCGGGCATAACTTCTTTTTCAGGAAGTTGCTCCATCAGCCTTTCGTTGAAGTCCTGAAAATATCCTTCGGGAACGGTGAAAGGGTTCTTTCTTCCATATTTGCTTAGTAAATCTTTATCTTCCTTCATAGTATGTTATCCTCCTTTATTTTCTTAGATAGCTGTTTGTCCATAAGGTTTAATCGTTTTGGCTTAAAAATTCTTCTATTTTTTTTACGGCATGATGGTATGAAGCCTTGAGGGCTCCTACGCTGGTTCCCAGAATGTCGGATATCTCTTCATATTTCATTTCCTGAAAGTACTTCAGGTTGAAGACCATACGTTGTTTTTCGGGTAGGGCTTGAATAGCCTTCTCGAACAATAGTTGTGTCTGGTCGCCGTCAAAGTAAGGGTCACTTTCCAGTTTGTTCAGTGCAACTGCTTCTGCATCGTCGATGGAAAGTTGATTCTGTGCGCGTTGTTTGTTCAGGAAATTCAGACTTTCGTTCAGAGCAATACGGTATAGCCAGGTAGAAAGCTTGGCTTCTCCCCTGAAATAATTCAGGTTACTCCATGCCTTGATGAAAGTATTTTGCAGTAAATCGTTTGCATCGTCGTGTGAGAGGACCATTCGCCTGATTTGCCAGTACAGTTGTTCGCTGTAGGCTTTAACTACTTCTCCAAAAGCCTCGCGCTGCGTTTCCGGATATTGTAGTCGGTCGATTACATCTTCCTCGTTGTATGTATTCATATTCTTTTAACTTCTTTGTTTCCGTTATTTTTAGATTGGTATGTTGCCACAGGGTTTAAGTCGGTTGAGTTTTATTAACTTCTTTCTTTTACAATATGATATTCATGTTTTCTTGTGCCAGTATTGTATTGGGAAAGATGGCTTGGGCTTCCTGTAGCAAAGGCCCTTCGTCTTCGTATCTGGCCGAAAAATGTCCGATAACCAGCCGTTTTACTTCTGCATCGCGGGCAATGGTTGCCGCCTGTCCGGCAGTGGAGTGCATAGTCTGGCGGGCACGGGCTGCTTCCGTATTGGCGAAAGTGGCCTCGTGGAACAGAAGATTTACGCCTTTTATCTGTTCGGTAATGCGTGGCAGATAGGAGGTATCCGAGCAGTATGCGTACGAACGGGGAGGATCGGAAGGAATGGTCAGGCGTTCGTTGGGAATGACTGTTCCTTCTTCTGTGGTATAATCTTCTCCATTCTTTATGCGATTAATCATGCATATCGGGATTTTGTAAAAGTCTATCATATCACGCTTTATATGATTGGGTGTAGGTTTTTCGCGAAAAAGGAAGCCGCACGTCGGCAATCGGTGTCGTAGAGGAATGGTTTCTACCGTGACAGAACGGTCGTCGTATATAATTTGCTGTTCTTTCGGGTTGAAAGTATGAAAGATGACGTTATAGGGCATGCCTTTGCAAAAAAAGTCAATGTGTGGGGTGAGCAGTCTTTCCAGTTCGGGATGGCAGTAAATATGTAAGTCGGCTGTGCGTTCCAGCATGCCGAATGTCGATATAAGTCCCATCAGACCAAAGCAATGGTCTCCGTGCAGATGTGAAATGAATATATGGTTCAGGCGGCTGAACTTTAGTCGTGAACGCCGTAATTGTACCTGTGCACCTTCTCCACAATCTATCATGAATAGTTTTTCCCGGATGTTCACTACTTGTGAGGTTGCCATGTGTCGTGTAGTCGGCAGGGCAGACCCGCATCCCAATATGTTTACTTCAAATTTTTCCATACAAACAAAGATACGCAAAGGTAAGCGGAGCGGCAAATGAAAAACGTAGTTTTTCGGTTTAACTCTTTTGGAGCGTATTTTATCTTGATAAAGATTGAAGTGTTGACGGGAAATAGGGGAAGAACCTTAAAGGCATTTGGGAGAGGAAATAAAAAAAGGGACTATGCATAGCACAATCCCCTTTTCCAATATGACGAATTAAAGAATTATTTCTTTCCTTCCAATTGTTCTTTCAAAGCAGCCAAAGCGTCGATGTCGCCCAGAGTTGTAGAAGCAGCCTGGTTCTGAATCATCGGAGTTTCTTCTTTCTTAGAAGACTTCTTAGAAGCTTTCTTTTCTGCTTTTTCTTCTGCCTTAGCAGCATCTTCGAAGATACGGCTGTGAGACAAGATGATACGTTTTGCATCTTTGTTGAATTCGATTACCTTGAACGGAAGCTTTTCGTCAAGCTGAGCCTGTGAACCGTCTTCCTTAACCAAGTGTTTCGGAGTAGCGAAACCTTCAACGCCATAAGGCAATGCTACTACAGCACCCTTATCCAACATTTCGATGATAGTACCTTCGTGGATAGAACCTACAGTAAATACTGTTTCGAATACATCCCATGGGTTTTCTTCCAACTGCTTGTGACCAAGGCTCAAACGACGGTTTTCTTTGTCGATTTCCAAAACAACAACGTCGATGTCTGCACCAATCTGAGTAAATTCAGAAGGATGTTTGATCTTCTTAGTCCAAGACAGGTCAGAGATGTGGATCAAGCCGTCTACACCTTCTTCGATTTCTACGAATACACCGAAGTTAGTGAAGTTACGTACTTTAGCAACATGCTTAGAACCTACAGGATATTTTTCTTCGATAGTTTCCCATGGATCTGGTTTCAGCTGTTTGATACCCAAAGACATCTTGCGTTCTTCGCGGTCCAGAGTCAGGATTACAGCTTCGATTTCGTCGCCTACTTTCATGAAGTCCTGAGCAGAACGCAGGTGCTGTGACCAAGACATTTCAGAAACGTGGATCAAACCTTCTACGCCCGGAGCGATTTCGATGAATGCTCCATAGTCAGCCATAACGACAACTTTACCTTTAACGTGATCGCCAACCTTCAAGTTTGGATCAAGGCTATCCCATGGGTGCGGAGTCAACTGCTTCAAACCTAAAGCAATACGTTTCTTTTCATCATCGAAGTCGAGGATAACTACGTTCAACTTCTGATCCAGAGAAACAACTTCACGCGGATCGCTTACACGGCCCCAAGACAAGTCTGTGATGTGGATCAAACCGTCTACGCCGCCCAAGTCGATGAATACACCGTATGATGTGATATTTTTAACAGTACCTTCAAGTACCTGACCTTTTTCAAGTTTGCTGATGATTTCTTTCTTCTGCTGTTCCAGTTCAGCTTCGATAAGAGCTTTGTGAGAAACAACAACGTTTTTGAATTCCTGGTTGATTTTAACAACTTTGAATTCCATAGTCTTACCTACGAATACATCGTAGTCGCGGATAGGTTTCACATCAATCTGAGAACCCGGCAAGAATGCTTCAATACCGAATACATCAACGATCATACCACCCTTAGTGCGGCACTTGATGTAACCCTTGATGATTTCTTCGTTTTCAAGAGCAGCGTTAACACGATCCCAAGAACGAGTAGCGCGAGCTTTCTTGTGTGACAGAATCAACTGTCCTTTTTTGTCTTCCTGGTTTTCGATGTATACTTCTACAGTATCACCAACTTTCAAATCAGGATTGTAGCGGAATTCGCTCAACGGAATGATACCGTCTGATTTGTAGCCAATGTTAACTACAACTTCGCGTTTGTTCATTGCGATTACAGTACCGTCTACAACCTCACGGTCGTTTACCTTGTTCAAGGTGCTGTCATAAGCTTTTTCAAGATCTTCTTTGCTTACGTTGGTTACTGCATCACCGCTTTCATAAGCATCCCAATTGAAGTCTTCAATCGGAGTAATGTTTTTTAAGTTTTCCATTAAAATAAATTGTTTGTAAATAACTAATTGTGTTAGACTTTATATTGTTTATATAAATCGGCTGCAAAAGTACAATAAAATCCTGAATGATACAACTTTTCCTGTTTTTTTTCGTAAAAACTTCGGAAGGGACCGGCGTAAAAGAAGCCACAAAGTTTCATTAAGATATTTCTGTTGTAAAACTTTGTGGCTCTTTTGTATGTATAAATTGGAATTTAATTCTGCTTAGTCTTCGAGTGAGTAATCTATGGTAGTAACTACACGTACCTTTTTTATATAAGGAGTATTTGCGTCACGATCGGAAATACTGAATTGTCCTTGGTTGGCATGTCGGATTTTTCCCAACTTGCTGTCGGAGTCTTTTGCAAATTTTTCGGCGGCTTGCCGTGCATTTTTGGTTGCCTCTTCTATCATTTGCGGTTTGATAGTGTTAAGTCCTGTATATTCATATTGGACATTGTACCGATAGTCGCCTCCTGTTACAGCAATTCCTCGTTTCAGTAATTCACCTTGTTCGGCAATGAGGCTTCTTACCAAATCCACTTTGTTGGAGGTTACAGTAATAACTGTTGTTACGTTATATCGGTAAGGACTGTTGTCGCTGTTGCTATATCGTTCGGCTTTCAGGTCGATAATCTCAGGTGCATTGATGCTGATTTCTTTTTCATCTATACCTTTCTCCTTCAGAAATTGAGTAATAGTGGCATTTGAATTTTTAATGTTGTCGTATAAGGCATTCAAGTCATTGCCTAAGCTTTTATACATCAATGGCCATATGACTTTGTCGGCAGGAACTTCCATTTCAGCAAGTCCCTTTACATTTACACTTCTGTCACGCTCTGCAAATGAGTTGAATCCTCTTTGGATGCATATTCCTAAAAGGAGCAATCCGATGGCGAGGATAAGCGATTCGATTCTGAAATTCTTCATAATGGTTTCTTTTTAAGGGTTAGTGATAAGATATTAGATTGATAAAACTAATATAACAAATTAAGGTTATAGGTGTTGCTTCTGTTTGGTTTTATTAATGATTTTAGGGAATAATAAAAAAGGCCATACATAAAATGTATGACCTTTTGGAGAGCGGAAGACGGGACTCAAACCCGCGACCCTCAGCTTGGAAGGCTAATGCTCTATCGACTGAGCTACTTCCGCAATTTTAGTGGGCAAAGATGGATTCG